>JACAFC010000091.1 GCA_013388515.1 Ignavibacteriaceae bacterium
ATATGGTTCTGGTTGAAGCAAACAAGGCATTCGAAAAACTAACAAGAATTCCCAATAACAAACTTATTGGATTCGGAGTACTGGCAACTTCAAGTTTGCTTAAAGATATTAAACCAAATCCTTTTCCACTCATTGCAAAAGTGGCAGCAAGTAACAGCGAGGAGAGATTTGAAGTAAATGTCAGTAAATCGAACCGATGGTATTCTGTATCAGTTTATTCACCTGAAAAAAATTATGCATTTATTATAATACATGACATTACGCAGGAAAAATCAGCTCAGGAAGAGGTTAGTAATTCCAAGCAAATGCTTAAAACCATCCTGGATAACATTCCACAGCGAGTATTTTGGAAGGATATAAATTCAAAATTTTTAGGCTGCAACATGCAGTTTGCAAAGGATATTGGATTAAAAAACCCTGACGAACTTATCGGAAAATCTGAGTATGATTTAAATTCAGCTGAAATCGCTCAAAATTTCATTGAAGCAGATTTGAATGTCATCATGTCTGCAAAACCTTTCCAAACTACCGACTTTGAATATGTAACTGATAAGAAAAAGCAATGGTTAAGGTTAAGTAAACTGCCTCTCATTAATGATCTTAACGAAGTTGTGGGGGTTGTTGGTACCTACGAGGACATTACAAAACAAAAGGTTTATGAAGCTAATCTTAGGAAACTCTCACAGGCAGTTGAGCAAAGTCCTGTCTCAATCATTATCACAAATGCTCAAGGCGACATTGAGTACGTGAATAAAAAATTTCAGGAGGTGAGTGGTTATTCATTTCAGGAAGTTTATAGAAAAAATGCCAGAATATTAAAATCAAATGAAAATGGTTTAGCCGATTATAAAATATTATGGGATACTATTACATCTGGTAAAGAATGGGTAGGTGAATTACTTAACCGTAAAAAGAATGGTGAACCTTATTGGGAGAAGGCATCTATTTCACCAATAAGAGATGCTAATGGTGAGATTACACATTTCTTGGCCATAAAAGAAGATATAACTGAAAGCAAAAAAGCCCAAGAAGCACTCAAAGAAAGCGAAAGGTTATTACGCGAAACCCAAGCAATAGCAAACTTGGGGAGCTATAGTTTAGATATTGCTTCCGGTATTTGGCAAAACACATCAGCTTTAGATAAAATCTTTGGAATTAATGAACACTATGTACGTAATGTAGAAGGCTGGCTCGAGATTGTTCACCCAGATTTTAGAGATACCATGTCAAAATACTTTTTTGAAGAAGTGATAGGGAAGCGACAGCGATTTGATATGGAATATAAAATTATTAGAAAATCCGACGGTATGGAAAGATGGATACATGGTTTGGGTGAACTGGAGTTAGATCAAAATAACCAGCCAATAAAAATGATTGGTACAATTCGCGACATCACAGTGCGCAAACTTGCTGAAGAAGCCTTAAAAGATTCATATTCGTTATTGGAAGGAACACTAGAATCCACAGTTGATGGAATTTTGGTAGTGGATCATTCAGGCAAGATTCAAAGATTCAATAATAGATTTTTGGAAATGTGGAAGATTCCAGAATCTGTCCTTAGCTCTAGAAATGATGAAGAAGCTTTAAAATTCGTTTTAAATCAGCTGAAAGATCCGGAAAAATTCTTACAAAAAGTTCAAGAGTTGTATAAATATGTCTTAGCTGAAAGTATTGATCTTTTGGAATTTAAAGATGGTCGAATTTTTGAGCGGTACTCTAGACCACAATTATTAGGTAATAAGCCTGTAGGCCGAGTATGGAGCTTTAGAGATATTACAGATAGAAAAATTGCCGAAGAAGCATTAATTGAATCTGAAAATAAATTCAGATCAATTTTTGAAACCTCTTTTGAAGGAATTCTAACCTCCGACCAAAATCAGAAGATTGCTCTAGTTAATCCAAGAATGTCTGAATTGACCGGGTATTCTGTTGATGAGTTGATGACCATGAATTTTACTCAGCTTGTACCTCCTGACGATATGGAAGACCATTTAATCAAAATTGGAGAAAGAAAGAAAGGCGCCTCGGCAGTTTATGAAAAAAGGTTAATGAAAAAAGATGGAGTAATAATATGGACTTTGGTTTCTGCTACACCAATTTTTGATAAAGATGGCAATTACCGGGGTTCGTTTGGTATGTTCACCGATATAACTGAGAAGAAACTAGCAGAAAAAGAATTAATAACTGCAAAGGAAAAAGCTGAAGAATTAAACAGATTAAAATCAATTTTCTTAGCAAATATCAGCCATGAATTACGCACCCCATTAATCGGTATTATTGGATACGCGGAAGCACTTTATAATGAATTAGAAATTCCAGATTTCAAAGAAATGGCCTACACGTTGCTAAAAAGTGGAAATAGGTTGAAGGAAACGCTAAATCTGATTTTGGATCTTTCTCACATCGAAGCTGATAAGATGGAGATTAAATTATCTCCGCAAAATTTGACAAAACTTGTTCGTGAAAAACTTAAACAATATCATCTATTGGCAAAAGATAAGGGAATAAAACTTAAAATTTCTCTTGGGCATGGTCAGTACATTATAAATGCAGATGAAAGAATGTTATCGCAGGTAATTGAACACCTTTTTGCAAATGCTGTTAAATACACAAATAAAGGAGAAATATTAATTTCAACACATACCGAGCTAAACGAGGATATAGAAAATGTTGTCCTCAGAGTAAAAGATACTGGCATTGGCATCTCAAAAGAAAAAATGGAAATGATTTTTGAACCTTTCCGCCAAGCTAGTGAAGGATTATCTCGTTCATTTGAAGGAGTTGGTTTAGGATTAACTGTTGCAAAAAAATTTATTGAAAGAATGGGAGGTAAAATTTCAGTTGAAAGCAACATTAATGAAGGTTCTGAATTTAAAGTTACTTTCCCGTTGTACATTCCTAAGGCTTCCGCTCCACACAAAAAATTACTTGATGAAAGATTTTTAAATGATAGTAAATCTTCTGATTACAAATTTACTTCCAAAATACTGCTTATTGAAGATGATGAGCCAACTGCAAATATTACTAAGTTCTACTTGAACAAAACTTGCGAAACAGATTGGGCAAAAGATGGAAAAACTGCTATTGAATTGTCGAAACAAAATCATTATTCCTTGATTCTCGCAGATATAAACCTTGGTTCCGGTATGAGCGGTATCGAAGCAATTCAGAATATAAAACAAATTGAGGGATACAATTCCATCCCAATAATTGCAGTAACAGCTTATGCGCTTTATGGAGATAGAGAAAAATTCTTAAGCCAAGGTTGTACCCATTATATACCTAAACCTTTCGGAAAGGATGAATTACTACAAATTGTTGAGCAATTACTTGACAAAAGTAATTCACATTAATTGTGAAACTAATAACATTTTTAAAAAAATACTTTCTTCGCTATGAAACAATTGTGTGGTTAACTCCAATTGTTATTATTCTTTCATTGCCTCAGTTGTTTAACAATCTCTTCATAAGTACATCATACTTAAATCTTGAAGAAATCTCACCTTCACAAAATATATTTTGGTTACATGTAGGATCTGACTTGGTTCTTGGTTTAGCGAACCTGATCATGACATTTTTTATTGTAATCTTTGTAATACGAGCATCTAAAGATTTACCCTTTCCGCGCCTTTTTTTAGCATTCGGATTATGTACTGTATCAAACAGCGCTGTATATTTTATGAGTATTTGGTCCCTTTCAATATTTTATCCATATTTTTTTGGTCTCATAAAACTAATTGCCGCAGTTTCTAATTTAATTACAGTTGGATTATTGCCGTATTTTGGTCCGAAGGTGTTGGTCCTAATGAGAAACAGCAGAATTCTTAAAGCTACAAAGATTAATTTACAAGCAACTAATCTTGCACTTGAGAACCAAATATTAGAGCGAATGCAGGCCGAAGAAGAATTGATTAGAATTCAAAATGAACTTGAGTTGAGAGTTAATGAGAGAACTGCCCAACTCGAAAAAATGAATAAGGCACTTTTGGATGAAATACATGAAAAGAACAAAGCTGAGTCAGCATTGCGTGATCGTGAAACTCTTTTCAGACAACTTGCGGAGAATATTAGAGACGTATTTTTCATTATTAAGCCAGAAAATCAACGAATCAGTTATTTGAGCCCTGCGTATGAACAAGTGTGGGGTTATTCATTAAAATCAGCTTATGACGATCCAAAATCTTTGTTTGCTCATGTTCACCCAGAAGATCAGAAGAAACTGGACAGCATTTTTAAAATAAGCAGCCACAAAGGAATAGTAACGGATTCTTATCGGATAAAACGACCTGATGGAAAGATTCGATGGGTAAGAATAAGAGTGTTCCCGATATTTGATGAAAGCGATAAATTAAATAGAATTGCTGGTGTCGCAGAAGATATTACGATTAGAAAACAGTACGAACAGAGACTCGAATATTCATTAAAAGAAAAAGAGATACTATTAAAAGAAATTCATCATCGTGTAAAAAACAACATGCAAATAATTTCTAGCTTGTTAAACCTACAAGCAAAGTATATTGGTGATGAACATACTTCAGAAATATTTCATGAAGGAAGAAATCGAATTCGCACCATGGCTCTAATCCATGAAAAACTTTATGGTCCAAAAGATTTTACTAGAATTAATTTTGCTGAATATCTAAATGAACTCTGCTCCTATCTCTTAAATGCATATAAGATTAGATCCCAAAAAGTAGGAATAAAAATAGATATCGAAGATATTTATCTTGATTTAGATCAATCACTTACTCTTGGATTTATTGTTAATGAATTGGTTTCAAATTCTCTAAAATATGCCTTCCCAAATGGTTTAGAGGGACAAATAAAAATTTCATTAAAATCCTCAGATAAACAAAACATTCTAAAAGTATATGATAACGGAGTTGGCATTTCTTCTGAAATAGAATTAGGGAAGACAAATACCTTGGGGTTACAGTTGGTACAAATGTTTTGTGAGCAAATTTCCGGTACTGTAACTTTAAGGAGGGGAGAGGGAACTGAATTTTTAATCAGCTTTGCTAAGGCCTAATTTCATTCCGTTTCGTTTGCATTTCAAAAATTGTTATTATTCTTCCAATTCATATTCAATCATAGTTGCAAAATTATTTATTTAGAAATTATGAAGAACTATTTTTTAATAACTTCACTAATATTTGCATTAAATACAAATGTAAATTCTCAAGTTAGAGCTTGGATCCGGGTTAACCAATTAGGATACCTCCCAAACGATAAGAAGGCTGCCATTTTATTATCAGAGGAGAATATCACTATCAAATCTTTCAGTATTTATAATGCTCTAACTGATGAGTTGGAATATAAATCTGACGAGATAATTCCATATGGTAATTTTGGAAATTTTAAATCAACCTTTCGATTGAATTTCAGCAATTTGAGGGAGGAAGGTTCATACAAGATAAAAATCGATTCCATTGAATCACCAGTTATTAGGATATTTAAAAATGCGTACGATGGTTCTGCAGATTTTTTATTAAACTATATGAGGCAGCAAAGATGCGGGTACAACCCCATTCTAAATGATTCTTGTCATACTTCAGACGGCTTTATTATCTATCATCCTGCTCTCGATTCAACACACATAGATGCTACTGGAGGCTGGCATGATGCTTCCGATTATTTGCAATATGTAACAACTTCGGCGAATGCGGTTTATCTAATGCTTTTTGCATACGAACAAAATCAAAATTGTTTTTCTGATGAGTATGAAAATAATGGGATAAAAAAAGCTAATGGTATTCCAGACATATTGGATGAAGCAAAATGGGGTATTGATTGGCTGCTAAAAATGAATCCCAAAGCTGATGAAATGTACAACCAAATCGCCGATGATAGAGATCATCGTGGATTTAGGTTGCCAAATGAGGATACCATTTCGTATGGCAAAGGTTTAGAACGGCCCGTTTATTATTGTACTGGAAAACCTCAGGGGATGTTTAGGTATAAAAATAGAAGCGATGGAATAGCTTCTACTGCTGGTAAATTTGCATCTGCCTTTGCATTGGGGTCGGAAGTTTTTAAAAAATATTTTACAGAATACGCCGAGAAATTAAAACAAAAGGCTATTGAAGCTTATGATTATGGTAAAAGAAATCCAGGTGTTTGTCAAACTGCGCCTTGTATATCGCCATATTTTTATGAAGAAGAAAATTGGGTTGACGATATGCAGCTCGCTGCTGCTAGTCTATACAAACTAACGGGTGAAAAAAAATTCCTGGATGATGCGATCACTTTTGGTAGGCAGGAAAGAACAACAC
>JACAFC010000262.1 GCA_013388515.1 Ignavibacteriaceae bacterium
CAGCGGGCTTTTAAACAAATGGAAAAATTAGTTTCCCTTTATGGACCTGAAGTCATTATCTGGCGCTATGATCCACTGGTATTTTTCAATTATCAAGGTCGATTGGAAACCAATCATCATCTAGCAACCTTTGCCGAATACCTGAAGGCAATCAATGAACTTGACATCACCCGTTGTTATACCAGCTTTGCGTTCCTCTATCCAAAAGTCATAAAAAGAGCAAAGTATCTTCCTTTGTTAGAATGGGTGGAAATCGAAAAGCGGGTGAAATTTGACATTTTGCGAGAAATGGTAGAACTGGCCGCGACTTATGGGGTGCAGGTCTATAGCTGTTCGAACGATGCGCTATTACAAGTGGAAGGAATTAAAAAAGGTCATTGTATTGATGGACGTCTATTAAATCAGCTTGGATCGGAACGGGTGAGCGAAAAGTCTGCGCCTTCCCGAGCCGATTGCGGTTGTACCCATTCGATCGACATCGGAGATTATGTCAAAACCATTTGCAAATATCATTGCCGCTACTGCTATGCTCGACCCTGATAAAAATCAACTGGGTTGGCGGGGAAGTGAAGAAAAAGATGAAAGATGAAAAGAAAGAATGAGATGATGTTAACTGTGAATTTTAGATGATTAGAGATTATTTATCAAAGTTCGAAGCTGTACCCAAGTTGAGCTGGTTCCCTCCTATGATCTTCATAAAATGATGGGATAAACATTTTTTCCCCACTGATAAAAATTTTCTGTCCTCCATAGAACTGACTGAAAGAAGTTGGTTCACACTTCTACTTGCTAATTTGTTTTAAACAAAGAGAACGCTCTTGACTGATCTTTCATTCAGCACGTTTTACCGATTGATAAAAAATGATAGGTTTGCCATGAATCGATTTTTTCGAAAATCGGGCTCTATAATATAAATGCCGAATCAGTCCAACTGCTTTCTCGGAGTATCTTAAGTATCAATTATTCAATGAATTATCTGTCTCAACTTCTTCGGATTTACACTGGAAAGGAAATTTTTATTATCTTGGAAAAATTATGGCATTTATTTAAATTTACCGACTTAAATATTGCATAAATATGTAAAAAGAGAATAGATTAAAAACATTCATCGCATGAAAAAATGAATAAGGAGATTGTAGCATGCCAGTAAAGTATGTTTATTTTTTCGGTAACGGTAAAGCAGAAGGTACAAAGGATATGAAGGCTCTTTTGGGCGGCAAAGGAGCCAATTTGGCTGAAATGACCAACATCGGAATCCCGGTCCCGGCCGGATTCACCATCTCAACAGAAGTCTGTACGTATTATTATAAGAATAATTACCGCTATCCTCGTCAGTTAGAAAAGGAAGTGAATACCGCTTTAAAGAAGGTTGAAAAAGCAATGGGAGCTAAATTTGGCGATCCTGATAACCCATTGCTGGTTTCAGTGCGATCCGGTGCTCGCAGCTCCATGCCAGGAATGATGGACACCGTTCTGAACCTGGGTTTGAATGACCAAACAGTGCAGGGATTGATCAAAAAAACGAATAATCCTCGATTCGCTTATGATTGCTATCGCCGTTTCGTGGCCATGTATGGTGATGTGGTGCTTGGCTTGAAACCACAGGGCAAGGACGATGTGGATCCCTTCGAAGAAATTTTAGAAGCCAAAAAACAAGCTCGCGGGGTTCATTATGATACTGAACTCACCGCCGAAGACTTGAAAGAATTGGTGCAGGAATTCAAGAAGGCGATTAAAGAAAGAACGGGACATCCTTTTCCGGAAGATCCGGTGGAACAGCTGTGGGGAGCAATTGGAGCGGTATTTAAATCCTGGAATAATGAGCGAGCCATAGTTTATCGCAAATTGAATAATATTCCCAGCCATTGGGGAACCGCCGTTAACGTTCAGAGCATGGTCTTCGGTAATATGGGGGATGACTGTGCTACTGGTGTGGCATTTACCCGCAATCCGGCCACCGGTGAAAAAGAAATGTATGGTGAATTCCTGGTTAATGCCCAGGGAGAGGATGTGGTGGCAGGTATTCGTACTCCTCAGGAATTAACCAAGCTCAAAGAAATCATGCCCAAAGTGTACAAACAACTGCAACAAATTTTTAATAAGCTGGAAAGGCATTATAAAGAAATGCAGGACATGGAGTTCACTATCCAGAATGGGCGTTTGTGGTTCCTGCAAACTCGTGCTGGTAAGCGGACCGGATTTGCGGCTTTCCGGATTGCGGTGGACATGGTGGAAGAAGGCTTGATTTCTAAAAAAGAAGCATTGATGCGAGTGGAACCGAATCAGCTAAACCAATTACTGCGGCCAGTGTTTGATATGAAGCAAAAAGAAGCGGCAATTAAATCTGGTAAATTGTTAGCCAGAGGATTGAATGCCGGACCAGGCGCGGCTACAGGTCGGGTGGTGTTTAATGCTCCTGATGCCGTGGAATGGAGAAAACGAGGTGAGAAAGTCATTTTGGCCCGTATCGAAACCAGTCCGGAAGATATTAAAGGGATGGATGCCGCCGAAGGAATTCTTACCGCTCGTGGTGGTATGACTTCTCACGCGGCCCTGGTAGCACGACAAATGGGTAAGGTGTGCGTGGCGGGGGCCGGCGCCATTAACATCAACTATAAAACCCGCCAGTTCGAGGTGAACGGCAAAGTGGTAAAGGAAGGTGATTGGATTTCCCTGGATGGTTCAACCGGTGAGGTAATTGAAGGTAAAATCGAAACCAGACCGTCTGATGTCCTGCAGGTGTTGATTGACAAGACCTTAAAACCAGGGCAATCTAAAACCTATCACACCTATAAGAAGATTATGGACTGGGCGGATGAGTATCGCAAACTGGGTGTGCGTACCAATGCCGACCAGCCTGATCAAGCCGCCAATGCCCTGGCCTTCGGTGCCGAAGGTATCGGCTTGTGCCGTACGGAGCATATGTTTTTTGGAGGAGATCGGATTATTGCGGTGCGGGAGATGATTTTAGCCGACGATGAAGAGGGACGCCGCAAGGCACTGGATAAACTTCTGCCCATGCAGAAACAGGATTTTATCGAGATTTTCAAGGTGATGAAAGATCGTCCGGTAACCATTCGCACTCTGGATCCACCATTGCATGAATTTTTACCCCATGAGGAAAAAGAGCAAATGGAGATGGCTAATGTGATGGGAGTGCCGCTGGAAAAAATCCAGACCAAAGTGGCATCGTTACATGAATTTAATCCCATGCTGGGTCATCGTGGTTGCCGTTTGGGGATTGTTTATCCTGAAATCACAGAAATGCAGGCGCGAGCTATTCTGGAAGCAGCCTGTGAAGTGAAGAAGCAAAGAATCAATGTGAAGCCGGAAATTATGATTCCACTGGTTGGTCATATCAATGAACTGCGGGCGCAGGAACAACTGGTCAGAAAGGTGGCGGAGGAAGTATTTACCAAATATAAAGTTAAGGTGGATTATCTGGTGGGAACGATGATTGAATTGCCTCGGGCAGCCATTACGGCAGATCAAATTGCGCAGGTGGCAGAATTTTTCAGCTTCGGTACGAATGATTTGACCCAGACCGTATTTGGATTATCCAGAGATGATGCGGGAAAGTTCTTACCGTATTATGTGGAGCATGAAATACTACCCAAAGACCCATTCGAAACAATTGATCAGGAAGGGGTTGGAAAATTAATGGAGTGGGGCGTAGAAAAAGGTCGGAAGACCCGTAAGAATTTAAAGATTGGAATCTGTGGTGAACACGGAGGTGAACCGCTATCGGTAGAATTCTGTCACCGTATTAAAATGAATTATGTGAGTTGCTCACC
>JACAFC010000004.1 GCA_013388515.1 Ignavibacteriaceae bacterium
GCATACATGAAATCTTTACATCTCCCGGCTGAGATTGGTGATCCACTTGGTTATGGTAATATTCCCGGAGACGATCAACCTGGGGACTATAGAACCGGTCCTTATATCCCTTGGGATCCTAATGCAAGTCAAAGCCAAAAAGATGAGTGGATAAAAAACAAATCTTACATAGATATGCCCAACCAAGAATATTTTACTTTCTTGAATCCGAGAGATGTTTTTTGGGGGCTAAAATTATCTTTTGATCTTTAATTAGTTTTTGAGAGGAATCAATGCAAAAAAATAAATTTAAACTCAAATATTTTAATCTTCTTCTAATTGCTAGCATCATTGTTCTTTCTGATGCTGTATTTCCTCAGTATGCAATTAAGTGGATGTCTGCTGGATCTTTGCATAATTGGTACTCAGAAATTGGAAGTGAGATTGAAGAAGGATTTGTTTTACAGCAGCAGTATGGGCTTCAATGGCCTGCTATTTATGCTAATCAAGATATTCAATGTGCCAAGGCTTTATGGATTGGCTGCACGAATTTTAGCAGCCCGATCGATCCCCAAAGTCCTTATAATGTTAAAGTTGTCCATGTTGGGCCAAGAGTATCAGGCAGCGGCGAATTCTTTCCACAAGAATTTAAAATGATAAGCAAATTCGAAGCACCAATAGTCTCTGTTGATGGAGAAATATCCGTGGATAAAAGTGTTGACATCGATGAAGTTGATCCCAATTTATTTACAGACCGGTTGATCTACAATAAGGTTAATACTCAACTAGGTATTACAATGACTCGAAGAATATTCCAGTTCAGTCAAGAATATCATGATAATTATATTGTATCGGAATATACTTTTAAAAATACTGGCATTGTTGATGGTGGTGTGACTTTACCACCAACAACTTTAACCGGCGTTTACTTCTATTTCCAGTACAGATTATCAGTTAGCAAAAATACACGATATGTTATTGGTAATGCAACTGGATGGGGTATTAATGCTATGCTTGATGTTAGAGGAGATGGAATTAAAGTAGATCCACCAAACGAAAATTTTAGAGCTCAATATGTATGGCATGGAAAATATCCTCCATTCGTTAAGTATGATAATATTGGCGGTCCAATTTGGGAATACCCTGGCGATGGCCTTTATGTTGAAAAAGGAGATACAGTAGGCCGCCTTGGCGCATATCATTTTGCTGGCGTTGTAACATTACATGCTGATGCCTCTGCAACAGATAAAAACGATGATCCTAATCAACCTTCAACTACCTCATATGAAGGCTCGGACGAACCCAATACTTCGCAAAATGATTCTTACAATAAAGCAAAGATGGAAAGTGAATATGGCTGGATGACACGAGGCCATAATCTGCGTCATGCAGAAGTTGTGGAGCCAACAGGGCTTCCAGGTTTTTTAAGTCCAACCAAAGACCCGGCGTTGGGAACACCCGGCGGATTCTCTAACGCAAATGGATATGGTCCTTACACTCTTGCTCCAGGTGATAGTATTGTTATTGTTGTTGCTGAAGCAGTATCTGGTATAAGTCGTGAATTAGCAACCACAGTAGGTGCGCAGTATAAAAATGGACAAATAAGCGCACTCCAAAAAAATACTGTTGTTTTTCAAGGACGTGATTCTCTTTTCCAATCATTTAGAAGAGCAATTGCAAATTATCAGTCAGGATATAATATTCCTTTACCGCCCTTGCCGCCAAAAATATTCAATGTTGATGGGCTTGGAGATCGAATAGCTTTGAGTTGGGAAACATTTGATAATCCCGGTTCGAATTTAGAAGGATTTGAAATTTATAGAGCCGTGGGCAAACCGGATAGCACATATACATTAATTCACACAGCAGGCCCAAACGACAGAAGCTATGATGATGCCACTGCAATTCGTGGACTTAATTACTTTTACTACATTGTTTCTGTGGGCAGTGCAGCTTCAAATACTGGTGTTGGATTAACTCCCCCTGGAAAGTTAAGAAGCAGCAGATATTACACACAAACTTATGATGGTGCTGTTTTAAAAAGACCAGCAGGAGACAGTCCATATGCTGCAAAACTAAAAGGAACTCAACCAGGTCCATTTAAGATTACTGCCGGTGTAAACGATAAACTAAGAATACGCATTGATAACGGAAGTGCAGTTGATATTTCTATTCCTGCAGGAGACTCGGTTAAAACAAGCAATGTTATTGCAAAAATAAATCTCGATTTAGGTCTAAATGTCGCCTTCGATAATGGTTTTGGATATATTTGGTTTACATCTCCTACAGTTGGTGCAGATTCCAAAATAGAAATTCTTGATATCTCAGAAAATGCATACTCAACACTTGGTTTAACTACCGGACTTGTAACTGGAGGAAAACCAACTATCCAAGAAGCCATGGATAATATTAGAGTTGTTCCAAATCCATATAATATTTCAGCTGCTAAAGAATTGGGTTTCGGTGATCTTGCTCAAAACCGACTATATTTCTTTAATATTCCTGGCAGATGCAATATCAAGATTTACTCAGAGTTAGGTGAATTAATTGATACAATTGAGCATACTAATGGCAGTGGCGATGAAGCTTGGGATTCGTTAACATCATCAGGACAGATCGTTGTAAGCGGGATTTACATTGCTGTTATTGAAGACCTGGTTAATGGTGTGAATAAAATCGTAAAATTTGTAATCATTAGATAAATGGAGATAAAAAATTTTATGAGAAAAATAACTATAAAAATATCAGCGATTTTTGCTCTGATTCTTCTAATGGTTTTTTTACAGAGCCAAAATATTTATTCGCAGCAGCAAAAATTAGCACAAACGGGTATGAAATTTTTGAATGTGTCTCTCGATGCTCGTGCTACAGCATTTGGTGATGCAATTACTTCTTTAGAAACTAACTCAAGTGCTATGTTTTATAATCCTGCAGGTATGGCACGCTTTGAAGGTATTGCAGATGTGTCTCTTGGTCAAACCAAATGGATTGCAGACATAACCTACTACAACGCGAGTGTTGCTTTTGCTCCGTTCGAAGGAGATTACGGAGTTTTTGGCTTTAGTTTTGTCTCTGTTGATTATGGCGATTTCTTTGGTACAATTCGAGCAGATAATGAGCAGGGATATTTGGATGTCGGTACTTTTAGTCCAACCGCAATTGCTTTTGGTTTTGGTTATGCAAAATCTCTATCAGAAAAATTTGCTGTGGGTGGAAATGTAAAATATGTTAGACAATCATTAGGAACCAGTATTGTTGGTAATGTAGTACAAAATCCACTTACTGCAGGCTTTGCCAGCGGAACTACTCAGGATAATGAACTTGATGTACTCGCTTTCGATTTTGGCGTTATTTATAAAACTGGTTTTAAAAGTTTAAACATTGGGATGAGCGTCCGAAATTTTTCACGTGAGGTTCAATACAAGGAGGAAGGTTTTCAGCTGCCATTAATATTTCAGATTGGAACTTCATTTAATTTCTCTGATTTGTTAGAATTAGATAAAAATGAACATTCTATTCTTGTGACCGCTGATGCTAATCATCCGAGAGATTTTCCAGAGCAAATCCTTTTCGGTTTTGAATATACTTTCATGAATATGTTATCCCTGAGAGGAGGTTACTCTGCTCCAAACGATGAAAGAGACATTACTGCTGGAGTAGGATTGAAACAAAATATTCAAGGATTAAACTTGGGTATAGATTATTCATACACTGACTTTGGTATTTTTAATAGCGTTCATCGTATCACAATTAATTTTGCGTATTAGTTCAATTTTTTAATTGAAAAATTAGCTTGGGATAAAAATGAAAAAATATATTTACAAAATTTCAGCATTTATTAGTGCAGCCATATTTCTTTTTTATGCCGCTGGCTGTGCCGAAGATATTACACCTACTCTTACTGAATATTCTCCCCCTAGTCTTCCAACACCTGTTATTACGTCAATTAATCCTCCAACAGAAGCCTTAGCTGGAGTAACAAAAATAATTATCTCCGGATCAAACTTTTCATCTACTCTCAGAAATAATCTTGTTTATTTTAATGGCGTACCGGGAACAGTTATAAGCGCAACCCCAACTCAATTAGAGTTAACTTCTCCAGTAGTAATTTCAGATAGTGTCTCAATTAAAATTGCAATCATTGGTTCAGATCAATTTAGTAATGTTATCTCTTACAAACTTAAAGCAGCTGTTGCGGAGTTTTATGCATTTAATCCAAAGATATTTGAAGTTCCATATGCAATTACCTTAGATAATTTGGAAAATATGTTTGTATCTCTGAAAGATTTAGGAATAAAGAAAATCAGTAACCAGGGCGTGATGACAAGTTTTGCTCCTAAAGGTCCCGAAACTTTTTTCAGATCGATAACCTTGGCATCCGATAACGTTATTTATGCTGTTAGAGGGGGAATAAAAGGAGTGTATAAAGTTGCTGAGAATACAGCACCTTCTGCCTTTGTAGCCTCTGCACAAGGAATTACTGACAATGTAAATTCCATTAATTTTGATGAATCTAGAAATGTCTTATGGGCTGGCGGAAATACTGGAATAATTTATAGAATTACACTGGCTAAGAATGTAAAGAAGTTTAATGTTAGTGGTACAATTAACGCCGTTAGAGTTGCTGGAAATAATTTATTTGTAGCTGCAACGACCGATAAAGAAGTAATCTGGAAAATTCCAATAGTATCTGCAGACAGCCTTGGCACTCCAGAATTGTATTTCGACTTTTCGACCCAGATTAATAATTTATTAAAGATAATTGATTTAGTAATTGCACAAGATGGCGATTTGTGCATTGGTACTGATAAAACCACTGATCCAGTCTACATCATTCATCCTGATAAGTCCTCAGAAGTATTATATCCTGGGCTAATTAATTCTGCTGCTTACTCTTTAGTTTGGGGTAATGGGAATTTTATGTATATGACCAATATAGTTAATGGTACTAATACAACGGTTCTTAAAATCGATATGCAGAAATTAGGGTTATAGTTTTAGCGTTCTAAAAAAATATTTTATAACAAATAAAAAGGTAGCATTATGAAAAGAAATCTACTTACTGCAATTTTTATTACTCTTCTTTGCTCTGTAGCATTTTCACAATGGACTTATGAAGGTGCCTGGCCGGATACAAATTACAAGGGCGGCACACATGGTATAGCAGTAGATCCGGATGGAAAGGTATGGACATCAAGCTACTACTATACAGCGTGGGTATCACCTGATACAGTACA
>JACAFC010000040.1 GCA_013388515.1 Ignavibacteriaceae bacterium
AATTGCTCAAAGCAAAATCTATGGCTTGTTGCGAAAGATCAATGCCAAAACAGTCATGCCCCTCTCTTCTTATTGCATAAGTTAAATAACCATAACCGCACCCCAACTCTAAAATTTTTAAATTTCTTTTATTTCTTAAAAACTTAAAAACAGGGTAATAAGTCGATTCCTTAGATGTAAGATACTTCAAAGCATCAGACTGATTGAGTATTTCACTTGCATATTTTAAATACCTATCATATCCCAAAATATTTCCATTAGAATATATGATTGAATATAGAGCGTTATCAATTTTTTGAGGATCAATAAAATGACTATCACAATTTTTGCAAGAAAAAACCTCATAATCCTTTCCCTTAATATAACCTGGAAAGTGGTCATGAATCTTCACTATTAGATTGCTTCCACAAACAATACAATTATTCAAAGTAACCTCTATTTGTTTTATTAATTATTGCAAAGTGATTTATCATTTTTTATATAAGCAAATACCAGAATTATTACCGTTAAGTTATACACAAACCAAAGAAACCCAATTATACTATTAAAGAAAGAAAATATAATTGCAAAGTGAAACATTCCATAAATACCAATTTTAAGTACGGTAGGATTCCTCCTTAAAGAGTAATAAAGTGAGCTAAACAAAATTCCCCCCCCAAAAGGAATAAAAAAAATACCTAATAACCCGAAATCTCTGTAAAAAGTCCAAAACGCTGAATACGTATTGAAAGAGCTGATTAAAAAAGGAGTATCCTTAAGATTTAAGTATCCACTAATCCAATGTTTTAATCCACTTATTGCCGTTATAAAATCAAATGTGTAGTATCCGTAAGTATAAAATTCAGTCTTAGCTATTGATCGTGCATAGTTCTCAAGATTCATTACAATATACATATATGGTTCGGTAAATATTGCGTAATCAGGAGAAATTTTCATCTTGGACATCTTATATAGAACCATAATTATTATTTCACCAGCTCTAAATGAAGATACTAGAAAAAAAAATGTAACAAGAATAACAATAAAGATAAATACAAACCTGAATTTTACTTTATAAGTTGTATAGTATAGTAATACTATAACTAAAAAAATCGTTATAAATATTTGATATCGCTGAAGAGTGATTCCGTATAAAATTGTTGAGAAAGTAGAACAAAGAATCAAGATTCGTCTACGTAGGAGGTTATTCTTCTCTACCAAATAGTAAACACTCGTAAAGAAGACTATTAATAGAACATTATGCAGAAAAAGACCTATTCCAAACATTGTAAACTCTGATCTAGTCTTACCAGGATTTGAACTGAATAATGGTACGTTACCAGTCTTCAGATAAATGATTAAGTAACCAAATAGAAAAAGGAAAAAAAGAAATACCACAGTCCGATATAATTTTTCATTGTTTATTTTATAATAATTTTTTTCCTTTCTTAAATAGTGTAAGGAGTAAATTTTTGTGTCAAGATTCAATGTATAGATTAATAATGTACCTAATATAAAAGCAAAAGGACCTATTAGTATTTTTATCCAAACTTCAAGTGCCCACTGATGTTGCAAGCTGCTTAATTTTAAATCCGTCAAACCAATAGCTAAGGACCAGACAATAAAAAATATTCTACCCGGAGAAAAAATATCTATTCCAGACCTAAAAGATGAAGCAATGATCAAAATGCAAATAATGAATGAAATGAGAGTTACTATACTCATTTAAAAATTCCGATCTGCTTTATTTGAAAACCTGATAATATCAATTTTCTTTCCTCCTTAGAAAAACCGAAGATTAGTACTAAAAGTAAATACACACTCAACATGACAAAAACTAAAATAAAATAATTTTTGAAAAACCAGATAAAAATGGAA
The DNA here is from genome assembly GCA_013388515.1 of Ignavibacteriaceae bacterium. Classification (GTDB taxonomy): domain Bacteria; phylum Bacteroidota; class Ignavibacteria; order Ignavibacteriales; family Ignavibacteriaceae; genus XYD12-FULL-36-8. The sequence goes on from JACAFC010000040.1 coordinate 1,858, forward strand.
AATAGAATTGCATATATTAATATTGCAATTGTTGGGGTTTCGATGTTCCAACTTAAAAATGTATCGTAGTTGAAGAATATATATCCAAGCCCAACAATTAAATTAATACCTAATGAAACTAGTGCTGCACCATTTAAACCATAAATGGGTATTACCAATGCATTTATGAAAAAACTGAGTATGGTAGCTAAAATAACTAGCGACATTCTTATAAATTGTCTGTTTGAGGTGGTCAACATTAAGCCTAACGGTTCCACAGTAAATCGAATTAAAATAATTGCGGAAAATATTTGGAGGACAGTTTCAGCTTCGCTAAAATTTTGCTTTCCATATAATAGTGTAATAATTTGTGCAGGCATGTAAAATAAAATTAAGGAAATAGGAATCGCAGAAAAGAGAAGGAACTTGTATAATATTCTGCTATAATTTTTCCAGCGGTTAAAATCATCAACAAAAAGTTTTGACATCACCGGTAGAAAAGCACCAACTAGTAAGTCAGGAACAAGCAGAAAAAAAAGCATGATTCTGAAAGCGGCTTGATACAAGCCTGCAGCCACATCCCCTTTCCAAATACCTAGCAAAAGTGTATCAAGTTGAAATAGAAGATTACCGAAAAGAAAAGTTAACCCAAAGATTAAAATTGAGTTAATACTCAATTTCCAATCAACATAATTGAGGTGCAAGATGGTATCACCTAGCAAACTTTTGGATTTACTGAGCCCAAGTAATACTCCGACAAGTCTAGCGGCAATAAAAGTCAAAACAACATAAAACAATGGTAAATTAATTAATCCAATCAATGCTAATGTGAAAAGAAGCAATAAATTTGAACAAAACGAATTTATAGTTTCATATTCAAATTTATCTAAGCCTCGAAATAGAGCATAGAAAAAATTTGTTAGGGTGGTAAACAAAACGTACAAAGTTAAAGTGTAGATTAATATTTTTGTTTCACTGCTGAAAGTTAAAATCGTAGAGATGATAATAGTCAAAATCGAACCAATTATAGCAAGAACAATTTTAAGTGAAAAGTATTTTCTAGCTAAAGTTAACACTTCATTTTTCTTTTTTGCTACCTCAGAAGTTATTAAGACATCAAAGCCAAAATCAGCAACTATTATACATAGGTTGGCCACAGTAAATGCAACCGAAAATTGGCCAAATCCTTTAGGACCGTAAAATCTAGCAATAATTATAAACACCAATAGGTTAGTTAAAAGGCGAATGAGTTGCGAAAAAAAAAGAAAAATAGAATTCTTCCAAATAGAAACACGATTCGATTGCATAATATTATTTGATCGTGTTTATTTTCTTTTAAGAAAATTAATTCTAGATAAGTCTGATTTAATTGTCTCAACAATAATCTGATACCTATATCCGTCATTCGATTTCAATTTTTGAAATGCTTCCAAAATTATTACAATTAGAAAAGCAATCGAGGTTGAAATAACAAATGACAATAAAAGGTATAAAAGGATTTTTGGTTTAGCTTTATGGTCTGCTGGAGTTGCATTATCTAAAACCAATACCGAAGGTGTATTCCTTACTTCTTCAACTTTAGCCTGTTCATAGAGAGGTTGAATAAATTCTAATATTTTGTATTGTATTTCCAGGTTTCTGTAAATTTTTAAATACTCATTCCCTAATTCTGGAGCTTCCTTAAACGGGATTAATATTTTAACATCTTGCTGTGAAGCATCAGATCCGGCATTAAGTTGATCAATTTTCTTTTCTAATTCAGCAATTTCAACCTTACTACCTGCTGTTAAAGGGTGATCCATACCTAATGATTGTTTTGTAATGTTATACTGGATCTGTTTCTTATAAAGTTCAGTATAAATCTCAGACATTGATTTAACAGTAGCCTCAAGCTGTTCAGGTAATGCAATTACACCAAATTTTTGTTGATACTTTTTCATTTCTAATTCAAGACTTGAAATGTCACTGACATTTTGGAAATATCTTTTTTGAATAAATTCTCTATTTGCTCTTGCATTACGGATTCCTAATTCTGTGTTTTTTTCATTTAGTCTCTGCACCAAGTAATTAGCTATGTTAGCTGCCTTTTGAGGATTTTTATCATAAATTGTTATTGTCAGATTACCCTCATCCTGAAGTTCCAATTCAAAATTTGATTGCCATTCCTTAACTACTTTTTCATAAATTGTGTTTTCCAACTGATACTCTTCTCGTAAATTAAACTTATCAATTACTTCCTTGGTAATTGTAGCACTCTTCAAAATTGCTATAAATTTATCAGACTCTGAGCCACTTCCAGTCAATGCTGCTAATCCTCTGGTTGCTGAAAATCCTTTAGCTAGACCGGATAAACCTGCCATAGAGAGAAGATCATTTTGCTCTGCGGGTAGAACAGAAGCAGTTGCTTTGTACCATTTCGGAGCAAAAACAGCATACAATGTGGCACTTAAGGTAATTAGAAAAATAAAACATATTAGAAACCACCTATATTTTATTGCAACAGTCAAAAATTCAAAGAGAGAATTACCTACTGTCTGTTTGTTAGAGTCAGAATTTTGAGTTGAAAGATTTGATCCCATTGACTTTTTTCTCTTTAGAAATACAATTTATTTATACAAAGTTAACACTTTAAAGGTAGTTATCGCAACACAATGAAAGTGGGAATTAAAATATAAAAGTGCATAATTCCTTAACTACAGCCAAAATTAATTATAGATCAATTTCACTATACAAATTTTTTATAACCATTTCACGTTAAATAATTGTTACGGTTCTTAAAATTAAATAAATATTGTCTTCTATCAGCAAAGTTTAAAAATAAACAAACATTCAATGTTCTTACTTATTATTTTAGAGGTTTCTGTCACTTTTTCTGTCAATCTTCCACTATTGACATTGAGAATTATTATTATATTTTAGTACCTAAATAAAGAAAGGTTTTTTATCTAGAGTTTGCTACGGTACTAAAATTTTATTGAATTTTAAACCAGAGTAGCAAATTTATGCCGATTTAGGGAATTTCTCTGGTCGGTTTTTTGTTGCTTAATTTATACATAACTAATTGAAAGGTAATTATAGGAAGCCGTACTGATACCAATTTCACAGGCAATTTGCAACAATCAATAAAAAGGAAGGACGATATGAATACAATTAAAGCAAAAATAGATAATCCCCTTTCGGATCTCATCAGCGACGACATTTTTGATCTGCTGAATTCTCATGGTCTCATTGATGAAAAATCGGTACGAGATTACCAGATTCGTAAAAAATTTAAACAATTGAGGGCTGGTAAAATAAGCGCCGGCGATGCAATTGATGCAATTAGGGAAGAGTATCCATACTTGCAGTTCGATACTATAAGAAAAATAGTTTATCAAATAAGCAAGTAAACCCAAATATTGACAAAGTGTTCTCATCGCAATATATTTAGGTTAACTTTTCAAAGGGTTCTCCCTGCCCTTTGATTAAATGAGTTAAGCCCAGTGGCTAACCCCAACTGCTGGGCTTTATTTTATAAAGGAATATATGACACAAAAAATTAAAAAAAAATCAGCAACTAAGACTGCGTATTCATCACCTTTTAGTATTTATTGGGAAAAGAAGAATTATTTGTTTCTTATCCTTGGTTTTGCACTTTTAATAATTGGATATTATATAATGAGTCTTGGACCCTGGGACAGTGCTGAATCATTAATCATATCTCCAATAATTTTAGTGCTGGCATATTTATTTATTTTTCCTCTTTCAATTTTTGCAAAGAAAAAAGCAGCCTCTGAAAACGAACAAATTAAAGAAAAAATTTAAGCTGCCCCTTTCTCCCCCGAATAATTGCTGAACTGTCAAACAGACAAATAAATTTATCCTCATTTTACATATCCCATTTGGGTTAATTTCTAATAATAGATTAAATTTGTAATAGTATTAACACTCATTTTAAGGGATTGGCTAATCTAAATTTCCAACAAATTATCGATATCAGACTGCTGTTATCAGTAGAAGGAATTGGCATCGGAAGAATTAAGAATCTAATTGCCAAATTTCAATCAACTGAAAATATCCTAGCAGCTGGCATACCTGATCTAATGGAAGCAGAGGGAGTAAGTCTGAGTTTAGCACAAAGAATAAAAAGCGTTAGTAAGCACCGCGAGAATATTGAAAAAGCGGTTAACAACGAGTTTGAGCGTATCTTTAAAATGAATGGTTCATTAGTTAGCCTATGGGATGATGACTATCCGAGCTTATTACGAAAAATTTACGATCCACCAGTTTTATTGTATACTAAGGGTAAATTTCAAGATTCAGATGATTATTCTATAGCCGTTGTTGGTACCAGACAGCCAACCAATTATGGTAAAATTCAAACTGAAAAAATTGTTACTGAATTATCAGAACAAAAAATTACAATTGTCAGCGGTCTGGCTCGAGGTATAGATTCAATTGCACATAAAACTGCACTGAAAAATAATAACAGAACCATGGCTGTGTTAGGTTCTGGTTTGAATGTGATTTATCCGCCAGAAAATAAAAAACTGTTTGATGAAATTGCTGAGAGAGGTGTAATTATTACGGAATACAGCTTAGACACAAAACCCGACGCAGTGAATTTTCCAAAACGCAACAGAATAATTTCGGGTCTTTCGCTTGGGTGTATTATCATTGAAACTGGTACAACTGGCGGTGCTATGCAAACTGCTGCATTAGCTTTAGATCAAGGAAGGGAGGTTTTTGCAATCCCCGGTAACCTTGGTGTTAGGCAATCGGAGGGAACTAATTTATTAATTCAAAAAGGTGAAGCTGAATTAATTACTAATGCAGAGGATGTTATGACTGAATTGGAATTGAAACTAAAACCAATTATTGGTAAAACAATTCCTAAACCGGATGTTCATCTGAATTTATTCGAAGAAAAAATTGTTGCACAATTAAATGACGAACCCATGCAGATTGATGCTTTGTCAGCTAAAACAAATTTATCAACCTCCGACTGCCTTGTACATTTGTTATCCCTTGAGTTTAAAGGTATTGTAAAACAACTGCCAGGCAAAAAATTCATGCGTATTTAATAAATATTTAAATGAAAATTTACCTAATACTTTTTCTTTCCCATCCACAGCATTTTTAATCTTTCGAGAAGATTTTTTTCTTGCCCCAAATCAGAAGGAAAATAATATTGAGTATTTTTTAATTCTTCAGGTAAATAATTTTCTGCTATAAAATGATTTTCAAAATCATGCGGATATTTGTAACCCTGGCTGTAACCGACTTCCTTCATCAGTTTTGTGGGTGCATTCCGCAGATGAAGCGGTACAGAATAAAGCGGCTTATTTTTAACATCTGATAGTGCACTTTCAATTGCAAGGTATGCAGAGTTGCTTTTAGGACTAGCAGCCAAATAAGTTGTACATTGAGCAAGAATAATTCTAGCCTCAGGCATTCCAATTTTATGAATTGCTGAAAAAGCTACCTCAGCAAGTACTAATCCATTGGGAGAAGCATTTCCTATATCCTCCGATGCAAGAACTACTAATCTTCTTGCAATAAATAATGGATCTTCGCCGCCTTCAAGCATCCGAGCCAACCAATAAAGTGCTCCATCTGGATCGCTGCCGCGGACACTCTTTATAAATGCTGAAATAATATTGTAGTGCTCTTCTCCAACTTTATCATATAAGATATTTTTCTTTTGAACAATATTTTCCAACACTTCCTTGTTTAATGTTATTGGCTGATTTTCAATTTCTTGAATAACCGCCGCTTCAAGGATATTCAACATTATTCTTGCATCACCGCCCGATAGGAAGATCAGAAAATCTGTATCTACTTCAGCTATCTTGGCGGAGGATAGGAGTACATCTTTCTCCAATGCATAATCCAGAATATTCTGTAAATCGTTTTTCGAAAGTGATTCCAAGACAAACACCCTTGTTCTGGAACGAAGTGCAGGTATAACTTCGAAACTCGGATTTTCAGTTGTTGCACCTATCAAGGTTATCATTCCGGATTCTACAGCATTTAACAATGCATCTTGCTGCCCCTTATTAAATCTGTGGATTTCATCAATAAATAGAATTGTCTTCTTGTTTTGGTCTCTGTTGCGGTTTGCAATTTCAATAATGGATCTAACTTCCTTAACACCTGAAGAAACAGCATTAATTTGATAAAAGTCTGAGTTGGTTTGATTAGCAATTATTTTAGCAATTGTGGTTTTGCCTGAACCGGGTGGTCCCCATAAGATGAATGAACTTAATGCGTCTTTCTCAATCATTAATCTCAAAGGTTTGCCAACGTCAAGTAAGTTTAACTGCCCTTGAAATTCGGCCAAACTTTTGGGGCGTATTCTTTCGGCTAAAGGTACATGTGGTACTGAGCTTAATGTCATTTTAGTTAAATAATTAGCTGAGAAATTTATTTCTCTTCAATCTTTATAATTTTTTCACCTTTTTTCATCATACCATATTTTTCTCTTGCAATCCGCTCGATTTTATTTGGATTTTTTTTCTCTAAAGAATCAACTTCTGCTTCCAGATTTTTATTTTCCAATTCCTTTTCATTTAATTCTTCTTTCAATTCAATTGCTTCTTTTTTCAATTTCATATACTTGAAATAACCCGAATCATTGAATAATAAAAAAGTTACCCCTCCTATAACGAGGAGAATAAAACCCCAGCGGGCAATTTTATTTTTTAGTGCCGAAGTCATAAACTAAGTTGAATAATTTTTTCAATTAGTTCTTCAAAAGTTATGTCAACTGCTTTAGCCATTTTAGGAACTAGGCTTGTAGACGTCATTCCTGGAAGCGTATTTACCTCAAGACAATACGGAACCATTTCATTGCTTAATCGAAAATCGACCCGGCTGTAAACTTCACAGCCAAGCGAAAGATGCGCCGCTAAGGCTTCATCACGAATTTTCTTAGCAACTTCTTCAGGTATTTTTGCAGGTACTTCATATTCACTCATACCGCTGGTGTATTTACACTCATAATCATAAACATTATGCTTTGGTTTAATTTCCAAAACCGGCAGCGGTTGATTATCTAGAATTGCAACTGTAACCTCATGACCTGCTATAAACTCCTCCGCCAAAATTCTGTTTGAGTAGCTTTTTGCAAGATCGAATGCAGCAGAAAGCTGGCTTTCATCTTTACAAATTGTTACACCAACTGTTGAACCTTGATCATTAGGTTTTACTACACAAGGAAAACCTAATTCATTTTTAATTTGCTCAATAATTAACGAGTAATCGTTGTTATGATTTCCGATTGTGACCCATTTGGGTGTGTTAACATTATAATGCTGAAATAAAATTTTAGACATAATTTTGTCCATAGCTAATGCACTTGCTAGTACTTTGGACCCGGTGTACTTAATACCTCTAAGTTCTAGTAATGATTGGATAGTACCATCTTCACCCCATTTCCCATGCAAAGCTAAAACTGCAATATCAATCTGATCGAATAATTTAGAGTTTACTGCTCGAACATAATTAGAGTTAGAAATATCGCCTATATCTTGATGGATAAAATAAGTATTAAAATCTTTTGGCTGGTTAATTCCATATGCTGGATCAATTAATAATGGTTTACAGCCAAGGCTCATCAATGCCTTGTAAATGGATTCGGCAGTGGATTTTGATACATTTCTTTCGGGTGAAGTACCTCCGAGCACTAAAGCAATTTTTAAATCGCGAATGTTCATATAAATCTAACTTTATAGGGTTGAATAAATGATTAGAGAATTAATTTTAAAAAATATTTCGGATATCTTGTTCGATAGAATAAGTATTTTTTGAAATAGCCAGCAATTCCTGAACTTTTTCTATACTCAATTCAGTTTCGCCGCCAAGCATCCGAGCGAGAAAGATAATTTGAGAAGTATGTTCGAGCTTCTCCATTTTGTAAAAAGCATCATCTAAACTTTTACCAATTGTAACTGCACCATGATTTCTTAGAAAAAATGCCCAGCTATAATCTATATAGGGTTCCAATGTTTTGGTCAACTCATCTGTTGAAGGTGTACCATAAGAACACAAAGGCACTTTTCCTAAAGTAAGTAGAACTTCCGGTAAAACATGTTTTGTAAGCCCTTCGCCGTGCACGGCTAATGCTGTTGAATAAATGGGATGACAGTGAATTACTGAGTTTACTTCAGGCCGGCGGGAGTATACAACTAAATGTAATTTTGTTTCAGTTGATATTTTGCCTTCGCCTTGAATCAATTTACCATTTAAATCAATTTCTAAGATATCATCACCCGTAACTTCGCCTTTGCACACGCTGGACCTTGTAATTAAGATGGTGTTAGTGTTAGTTCTTACAGATAAATTGCCATCATAAGCTGCAACAAATTTATTTGCATAAACTTTTTTGCAGATTTTAACCAACTCATTTCTTAACGACATTTTGATTCTAACTCTTCCATAAGCTTCATGTTAATATAACCATCCTCACCTGTTACAAGTGGTTTCTGATTTGCTAAAAATGATTTTTGTAAAGAGCGTAAAAGAATAACCTGACGATTTCCAGCTTTTCTAAAAGCTTTTTTGGCTTCTCCATCCAGAAGAATTGTTAATTTAGCAGGACGCAATCTTCCGCCAATTAGGTTATCCAGGCTCAGCGCTCCGGTATGTCCTAATACTTCTACTGAATTAAATGATTTTTTACTGTTAAATGAAACATTAAAAAATCCGTATCCGCCTTTTTCGAATTTAACAATTGCACAAGAAAAATCTTCAACCTCACTATTGTATATTACGTTATCCACTACGCCATTTATACTTATTATTTCACCTCCAAAATATCGCAGTAAATCAATCATATGTGTTCCAATATCTCTTAATGCACCCCCTCCACTTAGTTCTTTAGTGAATCTAAAATTCGATCCTGGAGGTAAATCAATATTAAAGTTTAAATTAATCATGACAATCTTTCCCAGCATTTGATTGTCAATTATTTCTTTAGCCTTAATTACAAGCGGGTGGAACCGATAAACATAATTAATAGAAAGCTGCACGTTGTTTTGTTTACACACATTAACCATTTCTTCAGCTTCAACTGAATTCATCGCTAAAGGTTTTTCGCTTAATATATGTTTTCCTGCTCTTGCAGCTTTTATTACCTGCTCGTGGTGATGCACATTGGCACTGGAAATATAAACTGCATCAATTCCCGAATACAGAAACTCTTCATAATTGCTGAAATATTTTTCCACACCAAATTTATCGGCTAGATACTTAGCTCGATTGATGTCATGGCTGTAAAGTGAAAGCAATGTGCTTTTTCTTAGTAAAGAAAGAGAAGGAATAAAAGTTTGTTCTGCAAAACGGCCGCATCCGGCTATTCCCCATTTTAGTTTTTTAGAATTGCGTCCGCGAATTTTTATCATTTTTAATTTTATTAATGTTTATGAAATACATAGTAAATTTATAATGGGATGCATGAATAGAAAAAATTATTTAACAACACTAAAATAATTTAAGACGATTCATAAGTTTTTTAACTGGTGCCGAGTTCAGCATAATATAAAAATGAACACTTGGAACATTTTTATTAAGAAGATCTTCAACTTGCTTAGCCGCCCACTCTACTCCAATATCCAAAACATGCTCGTGCCGGGCAGCAGTAATCTCATCTACAAGTTCATCCGGTAAGGTAACATAAAAATTTCTTGGAATATTGATTAAATGAGATTTTGCAGATATGATTTTTAATCCAGGTATAATTGGAGCTGTTATTCCTTCATTTCTGCATTGTTCAACATAGTTGAAATAAAATTTGTTATCAAAAAACATTTGAGTTACTATATAGTCAGCCCCAGCTTCAAGTTTTTCTTTACAATTTTTAATATCTGTTTTAAGGTTGGGTGCTTCAAAATGTTTTTCAGGATAACCTCCTACACCAATACAATAATTTGTAGGTTTGGCATCAAGTAAACTATCTTCCAGATATTTACCTTTATTCATATCCATTATTTGAGCCACTAAATCTTTTGTGGTTTTGTTAGCACTTCTTCCTTCGGGAATAGGTTTTTCATAAGCATTATCATCGCCGCGAACTGCCAAAACGTTTTGAATGCCGAGGTAATTTAACTCAATAAGAAAATCTTCTGTTTCTTCTCTGGTAAATCCTTTTGTTAATATGTGTGGTACCGCATCAATGTTATATTTATTTTGAATGAGTGCACAAATACCAAGTGTTCCTGGCCTTTTTCGTTTTACTCTCTTCTTAATTCCAGTAGGAGTTTCTTCATACTCAACTTCTGCAGAATGGCTAGTGATATCTATAAATGGCGGCTGATATTTTATTATATCATCTAGAACAGATAATATACCATGAATATCACCGCCCCGTTTTGGGGGTATTATTTCAAAACTTATTAGTGGTTCTTTTGCTTTTGCTAAATGTTCAATTACTTTCATATTGTTTAATTTGAATTTTGTTTAACTAATTTAATATAATTCCGTTTAATGTTCATTAAGCAGCCGGAAGTGTTTTATTGTTTGCTCTGCTATCGTCTCATTTTTTAATAATTTTGAGCAGTTTGTTTTTGCTGTTTGTAATTGATTTTGTATCTGTTCGAACAGTAATATAATTGCCTCGCAGCCACATTTCAGACATATCATCATAATGTTCGCTCATAAAATTGCCGGATTGCCCGGTGGTTAGAATCATTTGAAATTGGAATGGCTTAGCAAAATCAAAGAGGTATCTCATGGTTGGTCCAAGAACATTATCAAATTTATTGTGATTGAACAAAGGATAGTCTTCAATACCTTCAGCGAAAGAATATTCGGTGTTGAACAATGTTGTACCATCACCTCCTGCATTAAATGGACCAATATTTATAAATTTATCTAAGAGAGATGAGGCTCCAGTAAAAGCATGTTTAAAGGTTACTTTATGTGCATATCCCCATTGCCAGTTAGCAATATTCTTTCCGTAAGCATTTTCTAAATCACTTAAAGCATCCGAAAGACTTTTTCTAATGATTTCATTTTTGGTTTCATGAGCAGGAGTGTTAATATTATCAAACCAAGTATTTGAAGAATCCGACAGAATTTTTATTGCAGTACGATATGGTACATTTGCAACAAAAACATATTCATTGAATAAATCTTCTCCCATTTCATCGAGAAGTGTGTTTTTAAGAAATTGATTTAGGAACATTGCATAAATTGTTGGAACTTGACTGAATTCATTCATCTCATAGTCCCATTGACGTAACATTTGTATTGTTGAACTTAAATTTGCATCAAGTATTTTAATGTCTTCGAATGCACTAAGTATGTATTTTACTACTTTCTCCGCATATGGCGAAGTCACATCCATTTGATATTTTTTATAATCATCAATGTTATGTTTTTCTTTGGAGTTAAGCAGAAAATTAATTCGCTCAGATCTTGATGATGGCTCCCAAATATTTGAGATATGGTACTTAAAATCTTTTACAAGTTTATTGTTTGCAGTCGCTAAAAAATTTGTTGAGGGATTGTAAACCGAGGGCAGTTCGTTTATTGGGACAATACCTTTCCAATCATATTTATCCGTTGTTCCGTCGTAGATAAATGTAGGACTGATATTATTTCTAATAGGCAGCCTTCCACCAAAAACATAGCCAATGTTTCCGACTTTATCTCCATAAACAAAGTTTTGACCAGGTAATCCGTAATCTTTGAATGCAGCTTTAAACTCACTCCAAGATTTTGCTTTATTCATTAAGTAAAAAGATTTAAGTTCATTGCTATAATCTGTTCCCAACCATTTCATACTTATTGTAGCAGAGTTTTTGCTTTTGGGATACAAAACTGAAAAGGGGTGAATGTCGGATACAATGGGTCCGCGATGAGTTGATTTAATTTCAAAAACTATCGGCTTTTTATTCTTAACTTCTAATGTATCCTTAAGAATGTGGAGCGGTTTCCATTCCCCATTAAATAGGTAATGTGTTTGCAAAGAATCCAATGTCTCCACAAAAAAATCTGCATCGTCCAGCATTATATTAGTGACACCCCAAGAAATATTCTGATTATTACCGACAACCACCGCTGGTGCACCGGGAATTGTGAACCCCTCAGCATTCCAATCACCAGCTCTAATTACAGCAGCATACCATCTGCTGGGGGCACTAAAATGCAAGTGTGTATCGTTTGCAATCATTGGCAATCCCGAGTCCGATTTTTTACCATTAACAACCCAGTTATTTGAACCAAGGTGAGTTCCCGACATTCCAATCAACTTGCGGAAATTTTTATCTACCTGAACGATTGATTTATCAATTGGAGGATATTTATTAATTTCAATAGGAAGGAGCAGCTTTGCATTCTCAGGATAATTGGGAAGTATTTCCATAATTTTTGCTTCGCCAAACTTTTGAACTAAATACGTAAAAGCAATATCAATCCACCAGCTGATATTTAATTCCCAAGCCATCATTCTCCCGACAATCAAGCTGTGTTCCGGCTTCCATTCTTCGGGATCGTAACCAAGTACATCAAACTCTGCTGGTAATTTTCCTTGTGAATTCCTAATAAAATAATTTATACCTTTTGAATAAGCATTTAATAAACTGAATGATTTGGAATCAATCAGTTTTATATTTTTATCGGCAATTCTCTTTAATCCAACAGTGCGGAACATTTTATCAAATGGAACCGACTTTTCACCCATTACTTCACTTAATCTTCCTTCTCCAGCCCGCCTAATTATGTCCATCACAAATAGTCGGTCTTGTGCATGAACATAACCCAAAGCAAATGCAGCGTCTTCTTCGGTTTTAGCAATTATATATGGAACTGCCATACTGTCACGGTAAATCTGAACGTCAGCAGATATTTCGGAATTGCTTATTTCACCTTCATACTCAGGTAAGGAAGAATTAAGGATATTATAAAAAACAATTCCACTAACAATTAGCAGCACAAAAAGAGTAACGGTTACTCCTATAGTTATTTTAATCCATCTTTGCATCATAATTCATTTTAATTTGATGTGCTAAAATAAAAAAGCCCCAACACAATTGGGGCATGAAAAATAAATTTTGATTTTTATTTATGAATTAGCTTTTCGCGAAAAGACGTAATTAAAAAATTCGTTTTTTGTTTCAGAATTATTAAACCTGCCATTAAAACTGGAAGTAAATGTTGAGCTGTTTACATCTTGAATTCCTCTTGATGAAACACAAAGATGATCAGCATCAATTATTACTGCAATATCTTCCGTCTGAAGCAGTTCCTTAAGTTCAGCAGCAATTTGCATTGTTAGTCTTTCTTGAACTTGGGGTCTCTTTGCATAGTATTGAACAATACGGTTTAACTTCGACAAACCAATTACTTTTCCACTTGAAAAATACGCGACATGAGCCTTGCCTATAATAGGTACAAAGTGATGCTCACAGGTGGAGTAAAGTGTAATATCACGTTCAACAACCATTTGATTAAACTTATATTTATTTTCAAATAAAGTAACTGAAGGTTTGCTCTCTGGGTTTAGTCCGCTAAAGAATTCTTTTACATACATTTTTGCAACTCGTCTTGGAGTATCTTTCAAACTGTCATCATTTAAATCTAAACCAAGAATATGCATAATTTCTTTGAAGTTTTTTTCTATTAACTCAATCTTTAAATCATCATCAATTTTGAAAGCATCTTTTCTCAATGGTGTCTCGAGTACAGCACTGCTTGCATGTTCATCACTTTCATAAATGTTAACTAAAGAAGGATACTTTGAATACATGATATTTCCTTGATTATGTAATTATTGTTGGTTTAATGGTAATAACCAAATTAGAAGAAATAAAGTTTCATTTGAATAAATTCTTTTCAAATAAAAACGTATTTTAAACAAATTAAATCTCTTAACTTTTATTAAAGAAAAACAAGGGTTAAAAATGCAAATAGGCATTGTAGGACTTCCGTTTTCGGGAAAGACCACATTATTTCAAACTATAACAAAAACACTGCTTGATACTTCACATCTCTCCCGCCCAGATACTCACCTGGCTGTTATTAAAGTTCCCGACTCTCGATTAGATAAGTTAAATGAGATTTTCAATCCTAAGAAAAAAGTAAATGCTACCATCGAGTTTATTGATGTCGCAGGATTAAAGTCCGATGAATCTGGTTCTGTAAAATTTTCTGGAAACTTCTTGGCAAATGTGAAAAATAATGACGCTTTACTTTTAGTTGTAAGATTGTTTAATGATGAATCGGTTGTTCACCCCGAAGGTTCAATTGACATGATGAGGGATATAAATCTGTTTGAAACTGAATTTATTCTCTCTGACTTAGCTATAGTTGAAAAAAGAATTGAAAGTTTAAAAAAACAAATTTTAAAAACTCAAGACGACATGATGAAACGCGAGCTTGCTTTACTTGAAAAATGTAATATACATCTTCAAAATGAGAAACCTCTTCGTGATCTTGAGCTTACAAAAGAAGATATAGCTCTATTGAAAACTTATCAGCTGCTTTCAGCTAAACCTTTGCTTATGGCTTTGAATTTGGATGAAACTCAGACAAAAGAAAAAGATAACTTCTTAAACGAATTGGTAAAAACCAAAGTTGGTAAACATTCAAAAGCTCTTGCGTTCTTTGGAAAAATTGAATTTGAAATGACCGAGCTTTCCGAAGACGATGCCAACATTTTCATGTCTGAATACGGTATTAATGAATCGGCATTAAGCGGTATTATTAGAGAAGCATATTCACTTTTAGGTTTGCAGTCATTCTTTACAGTAGGCGAAGATGAATGCAGGGCATGGACAATTAGAAAAGGAATGAATGCACAAGAAGCAGCAGGCGAAATTCACAGCGACTTTTTTAATAAATTCATCCGCGCTGAAGTAGTGCACTACGAAGATTTTATTAAATGCGGCTCATTTGCAAAAGCTAAGGAAACAGGAGTTTGGAGATTAGAAGGCAAAGAATATATTGTTAAGGATGGCGATATTATTTCTGTGAGGCACAGCTAATTATTTGTGAGAATGCTTCAGGGTCGACCAAAAAGTTGGAGAGAATGTCACTCTGAGCTGGTCGAAGAGTGAAAAGTCGTTAATAATTATCAGATTTCGACTAGCTCAATCTGACAGAACACTTCTAAATTTCTTTATGATCAGCTTACCGCAATGACTTCAGTAGACTCACTCATAATAATTTATTTTGCAGCCGCATCCATCCCACATCTTATCGTAAACTGACAGCCGGTCATTTACAAGATTCATTGCTTCAATAACATTTTTGAACGCACGAATAATAATTTCACCGGTGTTAGTTGTTTCTTGTAAAATGACGTTATCATCTATTTGCAGTATTCGAATGTAATCGCGAAGCTTTGTATCTTGCTCAAATATTATTTTGGATGAATTTAATAGGTTAGTTAGTTCATCACTTGTTATTACGATGAACTTCTCTGTTTTCATTTTCTCAGAATATTGTTTCATGTAAATCTCAATTCTAATTTTATATTTAGATGCTTCTCAATCAGGATTAGATTCCTAGAAAGCAGAACAGTAAAAGTAAAAAGCCGGAATAGTCACAACTATCCGGCTAATTCTTAAAGGGTTATTTAGTTAAGGTTTACTTCACATCTTTTAAGAATGATAAAAACTCCCGGGCATCAACAAAACCGGTTATGCGATTTGTCTCGTTACCATTCGAATCGATTATTAAAACAGTTGGCATTCCTACTACGTTAAATTTTTTTCTAAGAGCTTCATTCTCATCAGTAGTTTTGGTCATATCCACTTTATAATTACTAAAACTTTCCATTAAAGATATAACCTGTTTATCAGAGAAAGTTAACGCATCAAGTTCTTTGCAAGGAATACACCAATCTGCATAAAAATCAATAACCATTCTTTCATTGTTCTTCAAAGATGTTTCATACGCTTGAATGCTAAACTTTTGCCACTCAGGTTCTAATTTTTGTTTTGGCAATAATGCATAGACTGAGACAACTAAAACTACTAGTGAGAAAATCGTTTTAAAGGATCGGAATACCTTAACATTATTCGCCGTCTTATCAACAAATAATAAAATTACCGCAGCAATAATTCCAAAAATTGGAAGTAAGTACCCTTGAATTGACTTGGGCAATATAGGATCGATAAAGTAAAATGCCATTCCAAGCAGCAAGAATCCAAAAATATGTTTTACACCTTCCATCCAAACTCCCGACCTCGGCAGGCTTTTAATCTTACCTGAGAAAACTGCAAGCAGTAAGTATGGAAATCCTAAACCAATAGCCAAAACAAAAAACATTAAAAATCCAAAATAAGGATCACCTTTTGCAGCAACATAAGTAACGAGTCCTAAAACAAAAGGTCCAATGCAAGGTGCGGCAACTATTCCCATTGTTAATCCCATAAAGAAAGCACCAAAAGCACCGCCTTTAGCGCCGCCAGCTTTTGCAACCAATGAATCTGGAAGTTTAAATTCATATACTCCAAATTGACTTAGCGCTAGTGCAATAAAAAGCAATACAATGCCAATAATTACTATTGGATTTTGAAGAAGCGTGCCAAATACTGCTCCGCTAAGAGAAGTAATAACTCCAATAACAGAATAAGTGATAGCCATACCAAGCATGTAAAGAATTCCCAGTAAAAGCAAGCGACTTGTTTTACCTTCGGCTTGTCCGCCAAAATATCCAATTGTAATTGGAATTAAGGGATAAACACATGGTGTTAGATTTAGCGCAAGACCAGCTAAAAAAATAAAAATAAGACTTAAGAATAATCCGCTTTTTTCTAAAGTTGATGCAACAGAGCCTTCATCTTTTTTTTCAACTTTTAAGGTTTGGTTTTCGCCGCTTAAATTCTGTTGTTTTATTTCTTCCAAAGTAACTTCGTCGGTTTTAAGCATGCTAGAGTCAACTGATACATTTGCACTCTGCTTAATATCTTTTGCATTTTCTAATACTACCGTAAAACTCGTAGTTACCGAAGTTGGCGGCAGGCAGGATACATCATTACAAGCCTGATAATCAAAAATTACTTCAACAGTTTCCTTACCGATAACAGCATTTTGCAAAGCAAGAAAAGTTAATCCGATTTTTGTATTTCCCTCATAAACTGAAACAGGTGCTTCGGAAAATGACAGCTTGATTTCATGAGCTTTAGGGTAAATAATCTTCACCAGTTTAAGCTTTTGTGTTTTTGCTGAAACTACTGAAGGAATCAGGAATTCATCATTAGGCTTGTTTGAATTTATATGCCACTTAGGGTTTATAGTAAGATCTAAATCAACAGTAAATTGCTGACCAGCTTGAACAGTTTTTGGATAGCTGTTAACAGCCATACTGACAATTTTCTCGTTCTGGCCAAACGTTATTGTATTTAAAATGAGCAGGGCTATAATAATTCGCATATCAAGATTTCTAAAATATTTCGTAAAACTTTTTTCGGTAATTATTAGACTCAAATTTTACATATTGGATGCATCGATTTATTTATTAGTTACCTTATTCCCTTCCTTATCAAGTAAAATAGGTTCACCCAGTCCCAATTTTTTCAATTCTTCAAATTGAGTTTTTGCATCACCGGCGATTAAGTAAACCAGCTTTTCCGGCTGGAGGTATTTTTCTGCAAGTGATTTATGTTCTTCAAGTGTCATTTCTAAAATCTGCTTTTCTTGATCTTTAACATAATCGTACGGAAGGTTGTACTTTGAAATTAAAGATAGCATTCCTCGTAAAGCATTAATTGTTTCAAATTTTAATGCATTAGATTTTAGGAGAGCATCTTTTGTGAACTGAAGATCCTCCCTTGTAATCCCTTGTCTATACTTTATTATTTCATCTCTAAAAATCTGGACAGATTCTAATGTAGCATTTGATTGAACTCCAGCAGAAGCGACAAAATAACCAGGAAATTCAGAGCCTGTAAAACTTGTTCTAGCACCATAAGTATAGCCTTTTTCCTCACGAAGAATTAAATTAACTCTGCCATTAAAGCTTCCGCCTAAAGCGTAATTCATCACAGTTGTTTTGAAAAAATCTGGATGTATATAGGCCAAACTTGGATGCCCAATTCTAATTTCGGATTGGCGAGCACCAGGAAAATCAATAAAATAAAGTTTAGATGATTCAATTGAAGCATTTTGTTTAGGCTGTGGAATCTCAACATCCAACTTCTTCCATTTTTTCTCTAAACTTTGAAACACATTCCTCGCTTCTTCTTCGGCTAAATTTCCAGCGATAGTGATGGTTGTTAAATTGGGCGAAAGACTTTTTGCATAATAATTCTTTAAATCGTTTAAAGTAATTAGCGGAACTGATTGCTCTGTACCTAACGTACTTCTTGCTAAAATATTCTCATCACCATAAATCAATCTTGCAAAAACTAGTGATGCTGTATTGTTTGCCGATGTTTTACTTCTTTTTATTGCTTCAATTGTTTCATTTTTCAGTCTATCAAATTCCTTTTCATCCCAGCGAGGTTCAAATAAAATTTCTTCAACCAGGCTGAAAGTCTCTGCAAATTTGCCGGATAAACAATTACCTCGAATTACTAGTGCATCGTCAGTTGCAGCAACAGAAATTGATGAACCTAAATCTTCTATTGCCTGTTCAAGTTCAAGAGGAGTTTTGTTTTTTGTTCCTTGCATCAACATTTTAGCTGTAAGATTTGCACTGCCAACCTTATTGATGTCATCCAATAATAAGCCGCCTTCCACTGAAATTTGAAAATCAACTAAAGGAAGCTCAGAGTGTTCAATTCCCAAAACTCTTATTCCATTTGATAATTTTTCTTCCCAAATTTTTTGAGTTTTAAGCAGTGGATCAGGTCCATTTTGCGGCTGTTTAGAACGATCAAATTTAGATTCTATTTTATCAACTTTAACCAAATTTTCTGGTTTATTCTTAATGGCACTTTGTTCTTCTTCGGAATACTGTTTAAGATTATCTCCTGGAACTTCAAATAGAGTTGAGTTTTCTGCTGCGAGTTCAAGCTTTCCTTTGGGAACAAAACTTACAAGTACATATTTCTGATTTTTTATATACTTATTGTATACTCTCCAAACATCTTCTGAAGAAACTTTTAAAGAATAGTTTAAATCTTGTGTTAAGAAATCTGGAGAACCAGCAAAGGTATTGTAAATACCTAATTGCTGAGCTTTATCCATAACACCGGCAATACCATTATAAAAATTAGTTTCGATACGTGCTTTAGTTCTTGCTAAATCCTTTTCAGTAAATCCCTCTGTCTCAAACATTGTAAAAGCTTCCTTAATGGCATTTTCAACATCGGCTAAATTTTTATTTGGGAAGGCACGGACACTTATCCGAAAATCTCCGGCTATTTCGCTGCTGTTTTGGAAAGTGTTTACTGAAGGAGCCAGTTTTTTATCTTCAACAATTACCTTGTACAGCGGAGCTTTTTTCCCTCTTCCAATTAAATTGGCAAGAACATCAAGTGCATAGCTGTCCTCAGAAAATTGTTCAACTGTAGGAAAAAGCATTGTTAGTTCTGGTGATTGCGCAAAGTTATCTTCATAAACTGCCCGCTTCCACTCGGTAAGAGTAACTGGTATGGGCTTTAAAGGTTCAACTTGAGCGGATGGTTTAATATCACCAAAATATTTTTCAATCCATTCTTTAGTTTGCTTTTTATCAAAATCACCTGCAACAACCAGAGTAGCGTTGTTCGGTCCATACCATTTGCTATAAAAATCATGAACATCCTTTAGAGTTGCGTTCTGTAAATCTTCCAATTCTCCGATTGTTGTCCAATTATAAGGGTGACCCTCAGGATAAAGTAGTTTACCTATTACATAACTTGTTTGGCCATAAGGTGCATTATCGTACCTTTGACGCTTTTCGTTTTGAACAACATTTTGCTGGTTTTGAAATGCCTCATAGGAAACTGTAGGAAGCAAAAATCCCATTCTATCAGATTCAAGCCACAAGGCTAACTCAAGAGCACTATTAGGAACACTCTCAAAATAGATTGTGCCATCCGTCCAGGTACCTCCGTTTAATGTTCCGCCGTTTCCTTGTATTAATTTAAAAAATTGATCCTGCGGAACATGCTGTGATTCTTGAAACAAAATATGTTCGAATAAATGAGCAAACCCCGTCTTACCAGGAAATTCCCTATTTGAACCCACATGAAAGATAATTGAAACCGCAGCAATAGGATCAGACTTATCTTCATGAAGAATTACCTGAAGCCCGTTTTTAAGAGTGTATTTCTCGTAATCAAGTTTAAAGCTTTTTTGAGAAAATGTATTTACAAATAACAAACCTGTAAATAATATTGAGAATGTGACAAATCGCTGTACCATTAAATTAACTCCACTAGGATTTTTAGAATGTTAAAATTAAGCGTGTAATATTAGCTAAGTAAAGTGAAAATTAAAAAGTACTAAAACGGAATGCTTTTAGCTTGTACTTATACATTGAATAAATCAGCGGGTAAAATTCGCTTCAGTGAAATTAAATTCATGTTAGACATCTCAAATTAAAACGATTAATTCTAGCTTTTTGTTTACAATTTTGCCAAGCACCAAATTTTGTAAAATAATTTGTTTCGTTTTATTTTGGCAACAAAAAAGAAGACTTATTGCCATGAAAAAGTTTTTAAAAATCCTTATTCCCATTCTGCTTATAATAATTGCGGTTGTCATTTGGTGGAGATATTATTTTGTTTTTGGAGAGGGTGTTAAAGCAGGCAACCTAAATTTTGTTGTAAAGAAAGGTTACATATTTAAAACTTGGGAAGGAAAAATAATCCAGGAAGGATTTAAGACTCCCTTGCCAAATCAAATGCAAAGCAATGAGTTTGAGTTTAGTATTATAGACGACAGCTTGGCCAAAGCCCTTGAGCGACACAGTGGAAGCTTTGTTGAACTCCGCTATAAAGAATATTTTCATTCGTTACCATGGCGAGGCAATAGTAAATTTGTGGTTACTGAAATCCTCCGTGTTGAAGATGTAAATTGGAATAAAACTTTGCCGTATTAATACCCAGACTTAAGAAAGCAACTTGTATTGGGATATTTTAAATCTTTTTTTGACGAATAATTTAAACTGACTCAGAAGAGATTAAATAATTAGAATCATAACATCAATTGCATTAAATGCAAGCTCACATTCATTTAATCAAACTTGAAACACAGCAAATCTGAATGGTGATTAAACTAAAATTAGGTCGTTCAAAATAAAAAACCCCGATTAAGATTAATCGGGGTTATTAAAATAAATCTTGGCAGCGACCTACTCTCCCACACACCTGCGCATGCAGTACCATCGGCGTTCTGGGGCTTAACTTCTCTGTTCGGAATGGGAAGAGGTGTAACACCCAGGCTATAACCACCAAAATTTAAAACCTGATCTAAACTTATTTCGCCATCTCAAAGATTTTGAAACAAATTCAGAATAACATTAAAAAATAAAAAGAAAGACTGAAAGAGCCGAACCAAAATACACTTAACACAAAAACTGTGAACAAAAATTAATGGTTAAGCCGCACGACTTATTAGTACTGCTCAGCTGAATATGTTACCATACTTATACCTGCAGCCTATCAACCTCGTAATCTCCGAGGAGTCTTTAGTTACTTACGTAAGGGATACCTAATCTTGAAGCGTGCTTCGCGCTTAGATGCTTTCAGCGCTTATCACAACCGTACATAGCTACCCAACG
This sequence comes from Ignavibacteriaceae bacterium, assembly GCA_013388515.1. Classification (GTDB taxonomy): domain Bacteria; phylum Bacteroidota; class Ignavibacteria; order Ignavibacteriales; family Ignavibacteriaceae; genus XYD12-FULL-36-8. Next base: position 23,477 of record JACAFC010000040.1, read on the forward strand.
ATGCCACTGGCGTGACAATTGGTACACTAGAGGTACGTTCACTTCGG
>JACAFC010000085.1 GCA_013388515.1 Ignavibacteriaceae bacterium
CTTTAGTGTTGCTGATTATGGCATAGCAGGTGATTTATTTGAAATATTACCAGCATTAAATACAGAGATTAAAAAGCTTAAGACACAATGATTTAGGAGATCTATATTGCAAAAAATTCAATGCGAAATACTTGGTCTATCATCCAGCCCGGCAACTGGCGGTGCGTATGCAATCTTACTAAAAGAAATTGACGGATCTAGAAGGCTGCCAATTATTATCGGAGCTTTTGAAGCTCAAGCTATCGCACTTGAAATCGAAGGAATAAAACCCCCCAGACCATTAACTCACGATCTTATGAAACAAATAATTGATAATCTCGGTGGTTCCGTTGTGGAAGTCATAATAAGCGAGTTACGCGAGAATACCTTCTATGCTAAAATAGTACTTGATGTTTCCGGCATGACTAATGAAATTGATGCACGACCAAGTGATGCTATTGCTTTATCTGTGCGGACTCAAACTCCAATTTTTGTGGAAGAACAAGTTTTAGAATTAGCTGGATTTGTGCCATCTGAAGAGAGTGATAAAACCGCCACAACCAGCTCAGAAATCAGCGAGGATCAGATTCCGCCAAAATCCAAAGAAGCTAAAATTGCATCGCTTCAAAATAAATTAAGGGAAGCCTTAGAATCTGAAGAATATGAGAGAGCAGCAAAGATAAGGGATGATATTAAAAAATTAACAAGTAATAATTAATTAAATACTTTTTGACCAATACTGCATTCTAAACATTTCTCTTTTATACAATATTCTTTATAAAGTTCAATCATACCTTGGTTATATACAGTTCTTTTAGCAGCATCATCAAGCTGCAGAGAATTAGTCACCTCAGATACAATGCTATTCTCACCTACTTGATAGTAATTCAAATACAGCTTTAGTACTTTTTTTGCCAGATCATGTTTATTGAAAATTTCAAAATAGATCGACATAATCGGCAAAATGATGTTGATAATTATTTCATCAGCTCGAGACATCCCGATGAAGTATTTTAATTCGCTTTCCGAAGGTTGATCAAATACATAATGCTTTTTCCAATATCCACTAGCCTTAATTAGGAAAATGGATCTGAGATCAGAAGATAATCTGCGGGGATTATTTGTTTTTTTGAAAATTGTAATAATATTTTCAATCATATTCTCTTTTAGCAGTTTATTCAGTAATCTAGCTCCACCAGCCAATCTTATGGTTGGAAAATTTTGAGGTCTTAACCTAAAGAAGTGCCAATTTGTGCTGTGAAAAGTCCTGCCATCATATTTTTGCTTTAATTCCTTCCATTGTTCAAAAAGCTTCAAGGTGTAATCTGATACTTCTGATTTAGGTAATTTTTCAACATCAGGAACTAATCCAGCAACATTAAACAAAACTGATTCAGTAACAGAGACAAAATCATCAGTTTGAAGAAAGCTGCTAAGAAACTTAACTTGAACAGCTTCAGCTAGTCGTCTCATTATGTCTTTGTTGTTTGAATACCCTAACGCCTCAAAAATTGATTCAAAAATCAACTGATACCAGACTTGCTTGTTTGCGAAATCCTTGCTGGAAAATTTTCTGTTATAAAATCTCTCATCAAGGTCATAGCTGATTATAGGTTCTTTAAGATTTAATTCTGATAGATGAGTTAGCTCTTTTAATCTAAGCAGTACATTTTCTCGTTTGTGTCTGAATCGAGTAAAACCCAAGTCAAAAATGTGAGTAAGTTTTTCTTTTTTGGTTAATTTAGAATTAATCTGATGACAGGGCATTTTTTGATTTAATCTGTTTTCTCTTTCGGAAAGTATGGCTTTTTGAATCTCCGAACGCAAGTCTTTTTTTAGAAATGATTCAATTAGTACCGATGGAACCTTTCTGCCATTTTGTGTAATTACATGATGCTGTTTTGAATCATTATTTAGTACTACATGCAGAATAAGCTTGTTGTATTGCTTGTTAATATAATGCCCATGCCCCTTCCAATCAGAATGGAAAAGATCTATCTCAACATCGCCTTGAAAAGTAATGTTTCCAATTTTTATTCTTGCATTTCTGAAATCTGGTCCCCCTACCACTGAATTAATAGTCCCACAATCAATTACAGTAATTGGTTCGTTCTCTTCTGTTACAAGTACTCTCTCGAATTCTTGGTTCTTCCAAATTTCGTACAAAAATTTTTCATTAATGACTACTTTATCCATTTTTAACTTATTATTTGATATTTATAATCGTGTGAACAATCGAAGAGGTTTCCCCACTGATTGTGTAGTAAATTCCTATTAAGTTTTTACCCTTTTTTAGATAGATGTTGAACACATATTTTCCTGAGCAAACTGAATAAAACAAATCCGTTTTTTCTCCATTAACTGTTATAAAAACGTTTGCAATAGATGTTTGAATATCCAGATTAATACTTATTCTAAATCTGCCTGGAGTTTTTTTAGTTCTGGGTAAGATGGAAAGCAAATTAATTTTTCCTTCATTTATTAGCGGTAAACAGACTTCACTATCACTAATTTGCGGAAACATTTTTTTTACTTTGACCATCCGAAATTCTGGGTGAAGAGCCGTCAACTTTTCCTCAGTCTTTATTAAGAGAAATAAAACAAAAATTACTGGATAATAAATGAAATTTTTAAAACTAAACTAAAATATCATCAAATTAGGACTTATAAATTGAATGAACAGTTTCATTCATGAATTTAAGCTCATTTCTTGCAGCTTCCCAAAAATCATCGCTGCTGCTTTTATATATAATTCCCCTGCTAACATTGATTAAGTAATTTTTTAAACCTTTCTGTTTGAAAAGACTAACAATATCACCAAGACTGCCTCCTTGTTCGCCCACACCCGGTAAAAGAATGGGCATATCACCAAATAAACCAATATCATTTTCCAACTCTGCTTTATTGGTTGCACCAAAAACTAATCCGCAATTCTTCTTTTCATTCCAAATGTGAACTTTACGGATAACTTCTTGATAAAGGTACGAATTATTTACAAGCAATAATTTTTCAAAATCTGAAGCACTTGGATTAGAAGTAAGTGCAAGTATAAAATTCAGTTTAGAATCATAATTCAGAAAGGGTTTTATTGAGTCCAAACCCATGTAAGGATTGAGCGTAGCGGAGTCAAATTTAAACTCATCGTATAACATTTCGGCGTATTTTTCAGAAGTATTACCAATGTCTCCCCTTTTACCATCACCAATAATTAAAATCTCGCTAGGTATTAACTTTATGGACTCAATAAGAGTATTAATACCAGAAGATCCATCTCTCTCATAAAAAGCTAAATTAAATTTGTATGCTGCCGCAAGATCAGCAGTATTTTCTATGATTAGCTTGTTAAATTCTAGAATTGGATTTGATTTTGATTTAAGATTTTTAGGTATCTTTTTGATATCAGGATCTAATCCAACACAGATAAATTTTTGTGCGCTATTCTTTTGCCTAAGTTTATCGTTAGCCAGCATATCGTTACAAATTTAGTTTCCTATGTATAGTTTTTTCGTGTACGGTAAATATTGGCAATTATACCGAGCAAGAACATGTTAACAACTAGCGAGCTGCCACCATAACTCACAAAAGGCAAAGGGATGCCAATTATTGGCATTATCCCAACCACCATTCCAATATTTATAACTAAATGAACAAAGTAAATTGCCAAAATACCAATTGATACAAGACTCAGGAATTCATCTTTCGCCGAAGTAGCAATTTTTAAAATTCTCAAAATTACGCTCATGAATAGAGCGAGGACAACTATGCTGCCAATAAACCCAAATTCTTCACCTATAACACAAAAAATAAAATCGGTCCACTGTTCTGGGATAAACTGCAATTGAGTTTGGTTTCCAGCAAGAAAACCTTTTCCAAAAAGTCCACCCGAACCAATAGCAACTTTTGCTTGAATTGCGTTATATCCTGCGCCAAGCGGATCAGCTGATGGATCAATAAATGATTGAATCCTTTTCTGCTGATGAAGACTAAGTGCTCGGAAAACTATTTCAGTAAAAAATCCAGCACCTAAGTTCAAAGCCACTATGGATCCACTAGTAATTATATCCTTTTGGAAAACAAGTAGAGCTCCAAGCACCAAAATTAAAGACGCAATAAAATAGTACGTTCCAAAAAGAGAACTAATTGCCACTAAACCAGGTGATAGTACCACAAATAATCCGAAGAGACTTATACCTTTCCAAAACAGAAGTATTAAAATTAAACTCATGAATGTTAAAGATGTACCCATATCGGGTTCAAGCAGAATTAAACCAACAGGTAAAAATCCAATTACCAAAGCTATTCCAATATCCTTAATCGATTCAATATTGGAATTAGTTCTACTTAAGAATGAGGAGATTGCCAATATGGTTGCAATTTTAGCAAACTCAGATGGTTGAAAACCTATACCTCCAAAGTACAGCCAGCTCCTCGCTCCAGAAACCTTTCTGCCCACAACCAACACAACAAGAAGTAGTAATATTGAAATAAAATAGGCTGGTACACCCAAAAATTTAAATGAATTGGTTGGTAAAGAGTATGTAATAAAAAATATGATTAGACTAATTATTCCCCAGGTTAATTGCCTTTGAAAATTATTGTGCACTTCTGGGTGATTAATTGTGGAGCTGTAAATAGCAACAAGTCCGATTGCTATCAATAAAATTGCAGGAACGAACAACCAGAGATCAAATTTATCCTGAAGTTTATAATCAATTCGCAATTGAAGCCCCAACAATACGTGGTTGCAAATCTGGATTTAAACGTTGATCTAATTTATTAACCTTCTCTTTAAGTAAGTATGCTTGAATCATTTTTTGAGCAATTGGCGCTGCCCATGTTGCTCCAAAACCAGCATTTTCAACAACAATGGCTAAAGCAATTTTAGGATTCTCATAAGGAGCAAACCCGATAAAAAATGCATGGTCAGCACCATGAGGATTTTGAGCCGTTCCAGTTTTGCCTGCAATGGTAACCTCCTTCATTCTAATACGGGTTGCAGTGCCAGCACCATTTACAACTAAAAACATTCCTTCCTTCACAATATCGAAAACATTTTTTGTTACACCGGTTTTAATTTCTTTTATTTTAACAGGAACCTGTTTCCCTGTTTTGTTGTCCAGATATGCTTTAACCACATGAGGAACAAAGGAATTTCCATTATTCGCAATTAGTGCAGCATATTGAGCAAGCTGCAGCGGTGTTACACTAACTTCACCCTGTCCAATTGCCAAGCTAGCCATTATACTTCTTGGCCATTTTTCACCGTATATTTTTTCATAATATTTTGAATTTGGAATTAATCCCGGAACTTCTTCCCCAATATCAATACCTGTTACATTGTTAAACCCAAACCTATTAGCATATTCATACCATTTATCCAATCCAATTTTATAAATGAGATTATAAAAGAATGTATTACAGGATTTTTCAATTGCATGTATAACATTTAAAGGTCCATGAACGCCACCATGACATTTAAAGAATCGACCAAAAGTAAAACCACCTCCACAATAAATTGTAGTTGAAGGTGTTATAACGCCCATATCGAGTGCCGCAATTGCTGCAAGAATTTTAAAAGTTGAACCTGGAGGTTTAACCGACATTGTTGCTCTATTAAACGAAGGCCTAAGAGGATTTGTGTAAAGGTTCTGTAAAAACTCCTTACTTGTCACATAGGAAAACTGATTAAGATCATAATCCGGAGCACTAACCAATGCAAGGATTTCTCCTGATTTCGGGTCAATTGCAACTACAGCTCCACTTTTTCCTTTTAATTCCTGTTCAGCAACTTTTTGTACTTCGGCATCTATAGATAGAACAAGATCGTGGCCCTTTATTGAGGTAATATCATTTAATCCATCTTTGTACTTTCCAATTTCCTTACGCTTGGAATCAACAAGAATATAATTGTAACCTTTAATTCCTCTAATTAACTTCTCGTACTCTTTTTCTAAACCGTTATGACCAACATAATCACCCGGGTCGTAGTAATCCTTTTCTCTCTTTAGCTGTTCAGGTGAAATTTCTTTTGTATATCCAAAAACATGAGATCCGGTAACACCTGCTGGGTAACCACGCTGCATTTCTACGATATAACTTACGCCTGGAAGATATTCACTATTCTCTTCAAGCCAAGCAACTGCTTTAAAGTCAATTCCTCTCTTAATTCTTAACGGAACATATTTTGAATATATTCTATTATTCTTAAGCATTTTAGAAATGGACCCCGGTTCAAGATCAACAACCGTCTCCAATAATTTATTTAAACTTGTATCATAATCAGCGGGTAGAATCCTTAGGGTATATGCAGGAACATTGCTAACCAAAACTTCGCCATAGCGATCCAGAAAAACTCCCCTTAGTGGAATTTGTTCAATTGCTTTGATGCTGTTATCGGCTGACTTTTCATCATAGGATTGTTGTTGTACAATTTGCATCAAAAACAATCTTATGGAAAGCAAAAAAAACGATGCAAGAATTGCAAAATAAATAACACTGCTTCTTTGGATTGAACCAATGTTAGGTATTCTCAAAACGGATTCCTTCGTGGATGAAACATAACTAGAATTAAACTTACAACAGCTGTATAAATGCCAGGAAACATACCTTGCTCAAAAAATCTAAGTATAATACTCTTTTCAAGTTCAACAGAAGAGAAAAATGAAAAGATGAATGAATCAATAGTCGCAGATAAGAGTACTATTAATGAAAACACTATGGATTTAAAGTAAATATCCTTTTTATTGTCATTGTAAAAATATCCGGCTACAAATCCACTTATTGTTTTCGCAATCATTGCACTGCCAAATATATTACCTGTAATTATATCAAGAAGAAATCCATAAATGAATCCGAGTATTGTACCATGAATTTGACCTGATCTTAATGTAAAATATACTAACAATATTAGCATCAAATCTGGTATTACTCCTTTAATAGCAATTAGTGGTATTACCGTAGATTGTACTACTAAGAGAGGGAAAAAAATGATTATTGCCAAGATGTAAAGTACACGCATAGATTACTTGTTAAAGAAATTTAGTTCCAGATCGTTTTTCATTTTGCTTTCAAGAACACCAATAATAAAAACATTTTCAATTCGTGAAAAATCTACATATGGATTTATTTTTACGGAATTAAAAATACCAGTTTGAACATCTTTTAATTCTGCTACAACTCCAACAGGAACAGGGAGCGACACTATTGAACTAAGCTCCGAACAGACTATCCGATCTCCGGGTTCTATATCATATGTTTTGGGCACATTCACTATCACTAAATCTTCACCATTCCATTTTAAAATGCCATCAACTCTGCTGCGTTCATCTTTTACAACAAGCTTTAGTTCAAAATTTTTAAGTGTTCGAGCAATTGAGAAATTATTAGAGGTTGCATAAATAATTCCTACTAATCCCCTATCATTTATTACCGGCATGCCAGCTTTTACACCATTTTCAGAGCCAGCATTTAGTGTGATGGTTCCTTGAGCTATTGTAAACGACTTTGAAACAGTTAACGCTGGAATAAGCGGATACTTAACTGTATCTTTTAAATTTATAAGATTTTTCAAAGTGCTGTTAACCACACCATACTCGCGAAGTTTATTCACTTGAAGCATGAGTTCAGCGTTAATTTTTCTAAGCCGTTCATTTTCGCTTTTAACTTTTGCAATATTTACTATATCTGAGAAGATTGCAGTGGAGGCAGCAAAACTGCCAAAAGCGATTGCACGGACTTTTTTTATCGCAGGATTTTGATTTAATGAGAGACTAATAAAACTGAGGATAAGCAGAAAAGTGAGGATAAAATATTCTTTAAAATTTTCCCAAACTCTAGATATAAATCGAAGCATTAATATCTTCTATTACGAATTAAGACCTTTGAATAGTGATTTAAGTTTTCAATAACTTTTCCCGCACCGCGTGCAACAGCTGTTAATGGATCCTCTGCAACATGCACGGGAAGGTTAGTTTCCATCCTAATTCTCTCGTCTAATCCCTTCAAAAGTGCCCCGCCGCCGGTAATCATAACTCCGCGATCTAGTATATCTGCAGATAGTTCCGGTGGGGTTCTTTCTAAGGACTGTTTAACTGCATCAACTATTTGAATTATAGATTCATTCAATGCTTCACGAATTTCAACAGAACTCACCTCGGTAGTTTTAGGAACGCCTCCCACTAAGTCTCTCCCCTTAACTTGAATAGTGATTTCTTCTTTTAATGGTACCGCAGATCCAACCTCACATTTTATGGCTTCTGCTGTTCTTTCTCCAATAAGTATGTTATGATTTTTTTTGAAGAATTGCATTATTGCATAATTCATTTCATCTCCGGCAATTCTAATTGATTCTTCATTTACAATTCCGGAAAGAGCAATTACTGCAATTTCAGTTGTACCACCACCAATATCGATTATCATATTCCCCACAGGAGCATCAACATCAATTCCAATACCTATGGCGGCAGACATCGGTTCTGCAACAAGGTGGACTTCCTTTGCTCCAGCATGTTCGGCACTGTCTCGCACAGCTCTTTTCTCTACCTCTGTAACACCACTTGGAACAGCAATAACTACTCGCCGTGTTGAAATAGCATTTGCACGTACTTTTTTTATGAATGCTCTTATCATCCCCTCGGCGATTTCGAAATCGGCAATAACACCATCACGCATTGGGCGGCTAACACGAATTTCTTTATGCTCTCGACCCTGCATCTCTTTTGCTTTATTACCAAGTGCAATAATCTTTTTGGAATTTTTATCAAATGCAACAATAGAAGGTTCATTTAATACAATTCCCTTACCTTTAACGTAGATAAGAGTATTGGCAGTACCTAAGTCTATTGCCAAATCCGTGGAAAAAAAATCAAATAAACCCATTGTTCCTCTTAATGTTTAAAGTGTCTTATTCCAGTAAATACCATAGAAATATTATTTTGATTTGCTGCTTGAATTACTTCATCATCACGTACTGATCCACCAGGTTGAATAACAGCCGTAGCACCATATTTAATTATCTCTAATAGGCCATCCGCGAATGGGAAAAAAGCATCCGAAGCAGCAACTGAATCAGTTAAATCTAATCCGTGTTCTTTTGCTTTTTGTGCTGCAATTTTTGCTGAATCCAACCTAGACATTTGTCCAGCTCCAACCCCAAGTGTACTCATCTGCTTAGCAAATACAATAGCGTTAGATTTGGTATGTTTAGCAACCTTCCACGCAAATAATAAATCTTTTAATTGCTCAATATTTGGTTTAGATTCTGTAACATATTTCAACCGTTCTAGATCATAATCCAATCTATCAGAATCCTGAACTAACACTCCGCCGGGAATATTTCTAAAGGTAACTGATTCATTCAAAATGGATTTTCTTAGTTTAACTAATCGTCTATCTTTCTTCTTAAAAAGAATATTTAGAGATTCAGGCGAAAAGTCTGTTGCGCAAACAATTTCAAGAAATAGTTCATTCAATTTCTCTGCCAAATCTACCTCTATTCTTCCATTGATTGCAACAATACCTCCGAAGGCAGATACTGGGTCACATTTCAATGCACTAACATAAGATTCCAATGGTGTATTTAGTGCAGATGCTCCAGCCGGGTTCATATGTTTTATTATTGAGCAAGCATTTTGTCCCAAATCTTCAACTAATTCAACAGCCGCAATTAAATCCAGAATATTATTATAGGATATTTCTTTACCATGAAAAACCTCAAAATAGTCGTCAAAATTTCCATACACAAACCCATTTTGGTGAGGATTCTCGCCATAGCGTAACTTTTTCCTTAGAGGTAAATTTATTCGGAAAAAATCTGTACTAACTTCCAGTTTTTTTTCAAGAAAATTTGCAATATGAGTATCGTATAGCGAAGTATGTGCGAAAGCTTCAACAGCTAGTTTTTTCCTAGTTTCTGATTTAATTCCTCCAGATTCTAACTCCTCAATTATTGTATCATACTGGTTGGGATTCGTAATAATGCATACATGTTCGAAATTTTTTGCTGCTGCTCGCACTAAACTAGGACCGCCAATATCAATATTTTCAATTACTTCATCAAAACTTGAGAGAGGGTTTTCAGCAACTTTTATAAATGGATATAAATTTACGCATACAACGTCTATTGGATCGATGGAATTTTGTGCGGCCTCTTTTTTATCCTTTTCATTATCTCTTCTCTGAAGAATTCCACCAAATATCTTGGGATGAAGAGTTTTTACTCTTCCATCAAAAATTTCCGGGAAATTGGTAATCGAACTAATTTCTTTGACAGTTAATCCAGCTGAAGATAATGTTTTAGCAGTATTTCCAGTTGCTATAATTTCATAGTTAAATTTGATGAGAGCTTTCGCAAAGTCAACTATTTTATGTTTGTTAGATACACTTATTAATGCAAACTTTTTCAAAATGGATTTATGTTATTTAGTAATTACTACTCTGTTATTTTCAATTTTAATTTTATTTAAAGCAATATTTCGAATTACAAAGGGTAATAATTGATGCTCAATATTAAGGACTTTCTGAGCAATTTCTTCTGGTGATTTAACCTCAGATATATCTACACAACGTTGAGCTACAATTTTTCCGGTATCGTAAGTATAATCTACAAAGTGAACTGTGGCACCAGAAACTTTAGCGCTAGATTCGAAAACTGCTCTGTGAACGTTGATACCATACATCCCTTTTCCTCCAAATGCTGGAAGAAGCGCTGGATGAATATTTATTATTCTATTTCTGAATACATCAATTATTTCATGAGGTATTAACTTTAAATAACCGGCAAGAACAATTAAATCAACTTTCTTTGCTACTAGAAATTCAAGAAGTTCTTGATTATTTAAACTTCCTGCTTTATTACCAATTGATTTTGTTGGTATTGAATAATTCTCAGCAATTAAAAAAGCAGGACATAAAACTTTATCGCTAAGGACAGCAACTACATTAATTAATCCTTTTAGATCATCTGACTCTAATATTGCTTGTAAGTTCGATCCTCTACCAGAAACAAATACTGCTATATTCAAAGTATTTTTATTAAAAGTGTTTGAATTTAGTTAAAAAACGCAATTTTGTCAATTTAAAACTTGTCATTTAGAGTGAGTTAAAGAGTAAACCATATTCTTAAGCTTGTTTTGATAATCATACTCGTTATAGTCATCAATAAGTTCAATCATTTCATTAAAATTGCGCATATCTTTTTTTACATGATAAACTCTTGCAGCATAATAAGCTGCGAATGGTGCAATCCATTTTTCATCTTGTGAATTAATTTCCTTGGCTTCAAGAGCAAAATTGAAAGATTCTTCTAATTTATTTAACCGGAAAGCCGCTTCAGCTAAATAAAACAACACTTCAGCTTTTATCCACTCAGTTCTAACTGATCCTAATAAAATTTTAAGCGAATCATAAGCTAAACTGTATTTTCCGGCTTCAATTAAATTTATTGATTCTACTAAATTAATTTCGTTTTCAGATAGACTTCTTCTAGCATAGATTTCTCCTTTTCGTTTAGCATACTGATCATCTTCCAGGTCCATATTTCCACGTCCCGAATTCTTAAAGTATTTCTCAGCATTTTTCCTATCATCGGTCAATTCATACGATAAAGCAAGTCTATAGTTGGCAATACCCGTATAATCGTTAGTTGGACTAGAATTAAGAAATGCATGATAATAAACTTTTGCAGAATCAAATTCATTTCTACGGAAGAAAATATCGCCCATTAAAAACTTTGAAAATGAAATTATCTGATGGAATTTTTCGTTATCTGAATTAACAATTTTTAAAAGGGTTTTTTGTGCATCTCTTAAATTCCGTTCTTTTACCTGTAGTACAGCATATGAATAATTAAACAATAAGTTTTCAGGGTATTTTCTTACAAGGTTTTTCAAATAATACAAAGAAGCTTCATTTTCGAACAGAACTTCTGAGAGAATCTGTGATAAATAATACTGTGCTTCAACCTTACTTGTATTTCCATTTACTGCAGTGTTTTTTATGTATTGAATTCCAACCTCTTTATCCCCCTTTATTCCAGCTAAACTTAGAGCCCATTGGAAAGCGGAAGGAATTTGGCCCACTGCAAAATTGTATAATCCCAAACCTAGATATGCATCCGTTAATTTCGGATCAATTTCAATTGCTTCTAGAAGATAAGTTTCGGATTTCTTGCTAGCCCAAACTGCATCCAAATAGTTCTCTTCTCGTGTGAAAGCAATTGCTCTATACATGTAGTTGCTGCCCAATATATACTTTACACTTGCATTTTCAGGTGAATCGTTTAGTGTATTTTTTGCAGTTTCAATTGCGTGATCGGAATACTTAATAAAGTTATTAAAATCCTCCTTACTTCTATTTCCAAGATAGTACCACAAATATATTCCAGACAGGTGATGGTATCCCACTGGTTTTTGCGGATTTTCATTAATCATTTTTATAAATAATTCTTCTGCTTGAGACCATTTGAAGTGGTAACATAATTCCAGGCCCTCTTTCACTTCCTTTATATGATTTTGAGGATAAGTGAAATGACTTAAAGAAACAGTCATTATAATAAATAATAAAAAGGTAATGGGTTTTGTACAAAATTGACTTTTCATTTGATCTCTAAAGAATAAAAATTAGATAAGCTGGAAGCAGATAACGTTATGCATCAACTTTTGTGGAAGCTTTATCAATAGAATATTTTAAAGCTGCCTTCACAAACTCTCTGAACAAAGGATGTGCCTTCGTTGCTCGCGATTTAAGTTCTGGATGAAATTGACAGCCAATAAACCAAGGGTGATCAGGTATTTCGATCATCTCAACTAACTCTCTATCTGGAGATAACCCACTAAATACCAAGCCATTTTCAGCCAATATCCTTCTGAATTTGTTGTTCACCTCATAACGATGCCGATGTCTTTCTGAAATATAATCTGATTTATAAGCTGCGAAAGCTTTGGTACCGGATTGTATTATACATGGATAAGCACCAAGCCGCATCGTAGCACCCATATTTTTAATGTTTTTCTGTTCTATCATCAAATCTATTACACTAAAATTTGTTTTCTTAAATTCAGAACTGTGAGCTTTTTTCAAACCACATACATTTCTAGCATATTCAATTACTGCACATTGCAGCCCAAGGCAGATTCCAAAGAATGGGATTTTGTTTTCACGGGCATATCGTACTGCATTTATTTTACCTTCAATCCCTCTTTCTCCAAAACCGCCAGGAACTAAAATACCACTTACATCTTTCAGAACTTTTTCAGGTTCTTCTTCCTCTAACTCTTCAGCCCTTACCGGCCTTATTTTCACTCTGGCATTATTCTCAGCACCTGAATGAATAAACGATTCCATAATACTTTTATACGCATCGGAATGCTCTATATATTTACCGCATACTGCAATTTCAACTTCTTTTGTTGGATTTTTAATCGCACTAACAAAGTTTTCCCATTCATCAAGTTTAATTTTCCTGTCAGAAATATGTAACCTTTCCACAACAATTTGGTCCATTTTTTCCTTGTAAAGAATTAATGGTACTTCATAGATTGACGAGCAATCATAAGCTGATATTACGCATTTTGGTTCAACATTACAAAAAAGTGCAATTTTGTCGCGAATTTCTCTCTGCAATTTTTTTTCTGATCTGCAAATTAATAGATCGGGTTGAATTCCAAGTTCAAGCAGATTTTTTACACTATGCTGTGTGGGCTTTGTTTTTACTTCACCAGCCGCTGGAATAAAGGGTACAAGAGTAACATGAATACTTAAAGTATTTTTTCTTCCAAAGTGCAGCATGAGCTGCCTCATAGCTTCAATGAAAGGAAGACTTTCAATATCGCCAACAGTTCCGCCAATTTCAGTTATAATAATATCGTATTCACCTAATTCACTAAGCTTTGTCATCCGCTGTTTTATTTGATCCGTAATATGAGGGATAACTTGGATTGTAGCACCTAGATAGTCACCACGTCTTTCCTTTGTAATTACTTCGTTGTAAACCTGACCTGTGGTTGTATTGTTGGCCTTTGTCATATTAACATCAAGGAATCTCTCGTAATGACCTAGATCTAGATCTGTTTCTGCACCGTCATCAGTTACATATACTTCACCATGTTGAAATGGACTCATTGTCCCTGGATCAACATTAATGTATGGATCAAATTTTTGAATTGTTACTTTGAAACCGCGCTGTTTGAGCAATAGTCCTAAGGAGGAGGCGGTAATTCCCTTTCCCAGAGAGGATACAACTCCGCCAGTTACAAATATGAATTTAACTTTTTTCCTTGAAGTCATTTCTATTTTTTTGTTTTCCAAATATAGATAAAGTGTTTTTAAAAACAATTTATACGAGTTAATAATAATTTATTTTTTTATGGAAAAATTAATTTTTGTTGCATAACTTTTCACACCTAATTTTAAAATACTTAAAGAAAGGAATAACTGTGGGCAAAGGAGATAAGAGAACAAAACGAGGTAAAATAAATTTAGGAACATTCGGAAAAACTAGACAAAAAAAAATCCGTACAACTAAAAGTCCAAAACCACTGGCTGAAAAAACAGAAACAAAGTAAATTCAATTTAGAGTTAGTATAAATTCAATTAACAAATTGCAATTTTACACCTGCACCTAAAATTCGATTACCTGTTACTTATATTTTACAATTTTGGGGTGAAATGTGTAAATACTTTCATTATTTCTAGCGTCTAAGGCTAATAGGAATAATTATCTTGCATTAGATTTAATAATTGTAAGATTATTCCTATTTTAATTCGTCATAATCAATTAAAAAATTAATTCCATTCCAAGCTATTGAACATAAAATTAATCGGTTTCATTTACTGCGCAATTAGTATAATCTTATTAGAATGTAATTCGGCAATTGCTCAGGAAAACGATAAAAGCCTTGCTTTTAAAAAAAATCGTCCTCAGAAAAAATATACAATATTTTATCAGCCCGATCTTTCATATCAAATACAAAAGCAGTTTAATTTGATCCGGGACGCAAATGCAGGTATTCCTTTAGCTCAACACGAACTAGGGCTCCGATACTTGCTTGGTGAAGATGGACTAAAAGCTGATACAGTAAAGGGAGCTTACTGGGTTGGTAAAGCTGCTGAACAAAGTATTACAGCAGCTTGCTATAACTACGGTATTTTGTTAATCAATGGATGGGGAGTTGATTGGAATCCATATAAAGCTTTTGATTATTTTATGAAAGCCGCCAAAGATGGTATGGCTCAAGCACAATATTTTTTTGGAATGCTTCATACAGATAATTTGATTGTGAAGAAGAATTATTTGGAGGCATATGGTTGGATAAAAAAAGCCGCAGAACAAAATTTTCAACCAGCAATTGATACAAAAAAAGAATTAGAGAAATACTTACCTCCTGGATTTTTAAGAGATTCTTCCAATTTTGCAATTCACATTCAACCTGATTCAACAGTTAACTCTGAAACATCATTTTCTTCTCATGTGGGATTAGTCTTTATAGATTTTGACGCTGTTCAAGACACCATCCAAAAAGTTGAAGATAAGCAGTTAATTGAAGATCTTTTTCATGAGTTCAACATGCGACTTGCAGACTCACTTAACCTAAAAATTGGAGACTCATCTTTCATAAATATACCTCCCGACAAGATTCTTGAACTTTTAACTTATGCTGAGTATGGTAATTCAGAAGCTCTCACAATAATCGGACGATTTTATGAATCGGGAACTTTCTTCGAAAAAAATTCTATAAAAGCTTCTTTAAATTATTTATTAGCCTCGCAGCTTAGCTATCCTAAAGCAAAGTTTCTGCTATTGAAAATGTTGAGTAATGATTTTATAAATGATCTGATTTACGAAATAAAAACCTCAAAGAATCCTGAAGCCATGTTCGTATTTTACGGTTTATGGTCTTTAGGTTTGTATAATCAAATTATTAAAGATGAAGCGATTAAGTATCTTAACGAATCAGCTAATCAAGAATTTTTAACATCAATGATAGAATTGGGACAAAGTTACTACAGCGGAAAAGGTACAGACAACAAGAAAAGCATTACAATTTGGGAGCGAGCTGCGCTTACTGGAAGTGTTCAAGCAAAACTTCGCTTATCGGCAACTAATATTTTTGATGGAACATTCTACGAACCAATTGAGAAATCAATTTTAAATTTGAAATCCGCTGTTGAATATGGTTCAGTATTAGCCCAAATTGCTCTAGCATATGCCTATGAAAATGGGATAGGTGTACAAAAAAATAAAGCCGAAGCAGTTAAATATTATCGATATGCTGCACAAAGAGGAAACCTCACCGGTTATACTGAACTAAAAAGACTGTATGATGAAATCCGTCCTAGTGAAAAACGGTTTATGGTTAATTAGTGTATGCAAAATTTATTAAATAGCAAATTGCCCTGTGTTAGTGAGAGTATATTTGCTGTAATGACCAGAATGGCAAATGAATTTAACGCAATCAATCTATCACAAGGTTTTCCAGACTTTAATTGTTCGGTTGAGTTATTAGATCGAGTTGGTTACTACCAAAAAAAAGGTTTTAATCAATATGCTCCTATGCCTGGTGTTAAAGAGCTTAGAGAAAATATTTCTAAAAAGATAGAAAAGCTGCATGGCAAACGGTATGATCCTGATCAAGAAATTGTGATTACAGCAGGTGCAACTCAAGCACTTTACACTGCCATTACAACCATTATAAATCCTGGTGATGAAGCAATAATTTTTGAACCAGCCTATGATTCTTATTCCCCTGCTGTTACTTTGAATGGCGGGGTACCGATTTATTTACCTCTTACCAAAGGCAATTACAAGATTGATTGGGATTTGGTTGGAAGAACCCTAACTAACAGAACAAAATTAATTATAATCAATTCACCGCACAATCCTTCGGGAAGCATTCTTGACAAACATGATTTAACAATATTAGCAAACATCACCCACAATAAAGATATTTTTGTAATAAGCGATGAAGTGTATGAACATATAATATTTGATGAGAAGATTCATTATAGTATTGCAGGAATACCAGAACTAAGTAAACGAGCGTTTGTTGTGAGTTCTTTTGGGAAAACATATCATACTACTGGTTGGAAACTCGGATACTGCGCAGGTCCAGAATCACTAATGCACGAATTCAAGAAAATTCATCAGTTCATTGTATTTGCTGTAAACACACCAATTCAATATGCCTACGCAGATATAATTACAAATGAAAATATGTATTTGAGCCTGAGTAAATTTTATCAGTCAAAAAGAGATTTAATCATTAGTCTTTTAGCAAATTCTCAATTTAGTTTGATTCCTTCTTCGGGAACTTATTTCCAACTGCTGGATTATTCTAATATCTCTAATCTAAACGATTTAAAATTCTCAGAGTATCTCACAAAGCAAAAAGGTGTGGCAGTAATTCCATTATCACCATTTTACTCAAAAGGAATTCAAGAAAAAATTATTCGCATCTGTTTTGCAAAAAGAGACGATGTACTAAACAATGCAGCACAACGGCTTAATCAATTAAAAGCGATATAATTAAAATAAATGAGTTAATATGGAAAAGGTTGATTATTTCCTAAAAAGAAAGACCGCTTTACTCTCTCTTTTTATCGGCATTTCAATGCTTGTTGCTAAAATTGGTGCTTATTTA
>JACAFC010000114.1 GCA_013388515.1 Ignavibacteriaceae bacterium
ACCTTATAATGTGTACTATGATTGGAAATTAAGCGACTGGTGGACATTGTTTGCAGAATACGAATATCACCTCGATAAAAACTGGTCGTTGTTAGCAGATTACCATCTATTCCGAGAAAAAAGATGTCTTGAATGTGAAGCTGATAATAAATCTAGTATAGGAGCCAGTATTAAATTAGGGTATCACATTTTAGATGCAATCAAGTTATCTGGGGAAGCTGGAATTGCTTTCGGTCGTCGTATAGCTTATTACGGTCTTGAAATCCCCTATGGAGGCAGTTTAGATATCACTTTAAATGAAGATTTCACCATTAATTTTAACCTAAGATCTTTTGTCGTTCCAGATTATGGTTATTGGATAACTACGGGATTAAAGTATAAAATACTCAAATAAAGTGGGAGATATAACATGAAAAATTTTCTTCTTTATAGAGTATGTACGTTAATATTATGCTTACTAACAAGTGCTCAATTATTTGCACATAAAGAATGGGTACACCAACATCAAGTAAAACAAGCATATTTATTATTAAAAAATCAATTAGGGTATGATATTCCTGAATTATTATCACATATGGGTATGAATGACATCGGTGAAGGCCCAGGTCCATTTTTAGGTTGTAGCGTCGCGCAAGGTGCTTGGGAAGAGGATCTTTATGATCCTGTGTGGGAGGTAGGTGGAATAATGTTAGGAATTCAGAGTTATTGCGGTTGGGATGCATCATCAACTCACTTCTGGAAGGCAGATGCCGTAGACAATTCGTCCATTAATATTCCACTGGATATAGGTGAGTGTCCCCTACCAAATGGGGAAATACCAAATGCTTATTTAAAGGCTCAGCATTATTTATACGGCAATTGGGTAATAAATTGGAAACCGGGTGATAATTTTACCTTCACTGCACAAAACGGTCACATTGATAGAGTAGAAAGATTAATTGCTGAATTACAACCATGTGTTACTATTTATTTCAGTAGACGTTTTTAATCAGACAAAGAAAATGATTTTGATACGATAGTATTTATATAAACAAATAATCGCTTTAATTACATAATTGATTTTCTATTGTAAATAAAAATGCCGCACAACCCTTCAAGCTGTGCGGCACTAGGAGTTACGCTATGAAATGATGCTATTTTTTTAGAACTCTTAAATTGTTTTTTATAAGCTTAATTCGCTGCTCAACACAAGCTGCACTCCGCAATCCATCCTCAGGTGTATTTAAAACATAATCTAGTAATTTATCTATCGTGGATTCAGCAACATGCATTCTTGTATCTGAAGATCCATAATAAATCAAAACTTGCCCATTATCTTTTTTCACCCAGCCGTTGCTAAAAACAACATTCGAAACATCCCCAACTCTTTCTTCATCTAGCGGAGAGAGGAAGTAACCTCCTGGAGCAGCTATTACTTCATTTGGTTCAGCAAGATCGGTTAAGAATAAATACAATACATATCTTAAACCTGCAGCAGTATTTCTAACGCCATGAGCAAGCTGAAGCCATCCCTTTTTAGTTTTAATGGGAGCCGGTCCTAATCCATTCTTTACTTCTTTTATTGTATGATAAACTCTGTCATCGATAATTGTTTCGCTTTCAATTTCAGCATTTTCGATAGAATCTGATAATCCCCAGCCAATGCCGCCGCCAGAACCAGCTTCAATAAATCCGTCTTGCGGGCGAGTGTAAAAAGCATACATTCCATTTATAAACTCTGGATGAAGAACAACATTTCTTTGCTGTGGTGATTTTGATTTTAGATCAGGTAATCTTTCCCATTTCACAAAATCCTTAGTTCTCGCAATTCCGCACTGAGCAATTGCTGATGAAGTATCAGATGGTGCAGCATTCGGATCTTTTCTTTCAGTGCAAAATAATCCATATATCCATCCATCTTCATGATTTATTAAACGCATATCATAAACATTAGTGTCGGGATTTTCAGTCTCGGGCATTACAATGGGATAATCCCAAAACTTAAAATTATCTATACCATTTTTAGATTCAGCAATTGCAAAAAATGATTTGCGATCATTTCCTTCAACTCGAACAGCTAATAATATTTTGCCTTTGTATAAAATAGCCCCAGAATTGAAAGTACAGTTTACTCCCAATCTTTCCATTAAGTAAGGATTAGTTTTATAGTCGAAGTCATATCTCCATGAAAGAGGGGTGTGTTCTGCGGTTACAACAGGAAATTTGTAGCGATAGAATACTCCATTAGTTTTTTGTATCCGCACATTTTTCTGAGTGATCAATTTTCTATGATCAGTTACTAATTTTTTAAGTTTTCTTTGGAAATCTTTTTTGTTCATTGTTATTTATCTGCCAGCAGAGCATTTTCATTTTTGATGTTCAATTTATCCTCCCAAATAACTTTTTCACCGTAAGTAGATTCAAGCTTATTCCACCAGTTAAATTTTAATATGGTCGAAGTTATTACTAGAACTATCAATGATGTTATTAGTGAAGGATATTCGCGTATTACTAAGAATATTGGTGTAACCATCAAAGTTATTTGCCAAATAATACCCACCAAGATGTTAAACATATCTCTCTTGAAATTTTTATTAGGCTCGAAGCTTGGATTTTGAGTTTTAACTTTAGCTAAAATCGGTTTCCAAAATCCCCATGGTTTAACGTTTTGATAAAACTTCATTAAAACTTCATCACTTTCCGGTTTAGTTTTTAATGTTGCAATAAAACATGCAGCAAGCGAAATCAAGAAAATAATTGGGAAAGAATTCATACTTGGATTGTTAGCTAATGGAAAGTTATTCAAGAAAGGGACTAAATTAAGTTCCTCAAGTAAAGTTAACAGCAGAGAGGTAATGATTCCAGAAAACATCCCCCAAAAGTAACCATAGCCATTAAAGCGCCACCAATACCATTTTAAAATATTTGCAGCTGTATAACTTCCCCATAATGAAGCTACAATCCATAATACAATTTGATTGAGCGACTCAACAAAAAAACCTATTGTTATTCCAACAACAACTACACCAACTGAAGAGATATAACTCATTGTAATATATTTTTTAGGATTTGCATTTGGATTTATGTATCGCTTATAAATATCATTAACAATATAAGCGGGAGCTGCATTAACAGTTGCTGCAAAGTTGCTCATGAAAGCGGCAATAAAACCTGTCATTAAAAGGCCAAGCAAACCCACTGGTACATACTTTGCTAAAACCTCTGGCAAGATTGCCTCAAAATCTGGCGTTGTAATTGAGCTCTTGTAAAGTGAATCGAAATTTGTAAGCGCTAAAACCGTTAGACCCGTAACCAAAAAGTAGCGAGTTGGATTTAATACAACACTAACTAATGAGTTCATTTTTGCAGCTTCCACAGGGCTGCGAGTTGATAATATTCTTTGCATATCATAGTTTGGAGCAGGCCCAGCCGAGGCAACAAATAAACCTTTGAATAACATCATCCCAAAGAATAAACCAAACATTGAATAACCGTCTGTTTCTATCCATTTATTGAATGCACTCACTTTTGTTGCTGCTGTTGAACCGACAGTTGACCAATCTAAATTCAAACTACCGCTGAAGAATAAATTAGTCCAGCCATCTGGTATAACGCTCCGTATCATTTCAGGCGAAACGTTGTACATTGCAATAATTCCAATTGCAATTGATGATATTGTTAAAATACCATACTGAATAACTTCTGTGAATACAACGCTGAACATTCCCCCTTTTACAACATAGAGAGTAGTAACCCCCATTAGAATAAGTGCATAAAGATTAGTGTTTATCTGTGGATATTGTGCAAGCATATCGGGACTAGTTACCAGGGGTGGAAGAAATGCAGCGGCAAATTTTCCTATACCTTTAAATCCGTAAGATAAAAATCCGATAACACTTATTAGAGCAAACACAACAACTATAACATGTGCAAGCGTAGCACCTGTTCCGGTTCCAAATCTAGTTTTAATCCATTCAGCACCCGTCATAACATTTGATTTCCGTAACCATGGAGACAAATAAACCATAAGAAAAATTTGATTGAACACAGGCCATAACCAAGGCAGCCAGGTACTTTTCAAACCATAAACTGCAAGCCAGTAAACCAACAACATAGTACCTGCTATATCAAACATTCCGGAAGCATCTGAAACACCAAGAAACCACCACTTTATTGTATTACCGCCAAGAAAATAATTGTGAATGTTTTGTGAAGCTTTCTTTGAAATGTAAACCCCAAGAAACACTGTTGAAATTAGGTATATAATAATGATAGAGATATCGATATAGCTTAAGTGCATGTACTTTTTCCGAAAGTTTGTATAGAATAAAATTTCATAAATAATGCCATCAGTTCATCAGCCAAATCTACTTTTTTAATTGATTTCGCAAGCTTGACAAATTCACTTTTTATCAGTGTGATAATAATTTATGAAGTTAATAAACACTCGATTATTTAATAATAAAGCTGTAATTAAACTAATTTTTAGAAATAGTACTAAAGTTTTTATCTCTCAACCCATTCATTTTCTCAGCAAATTTTCTAATTATTTCGAGCGTTGAAATATCTGACTCAAAAACAGAATTTAATCCCTGAGGTTCTTGCGGAGGATCACCAGTAAAGGAATCACCTTCTTCCCATCTATAGTCAATATGATTTGCTTTTCCATAACCGCCCCAAGTCCAAAAATTTGAACCTGAAATGGGAGAACCTACCTCAGCACTATCACAAATTAATTTGAATACTGATTCATAATATTTATCTCTAACCGAAGTACTTGAGTTGATACTATATTCTTCTTTATCCCTGGCAATACCAAACTCCTCTAAAACAATGGGCTTACCTAATTCATTTGCAAACTCAATATGCTTGTTAATATAATCAATAGCTTTCTTTTCAGCTGAAGGATAGGTTTCATTTGTTTTTTGCGCATCAAACCATCCCCAGTTTTTAACCCACAGGTGAAATGTTAGATAATCGATGTACTTAGATTTATGCGCTGTAATGTAATAATCTTCAGATTCTAAACTACCCATTGTACCTTCATTCCCTGTTGATATCAAATGGTTTGGATCGAGAGACCGAATGAATGCAGCTGTTGAATCTATCCATTTGTAGTATTCAATTATTTGTTCTCCGCTTCCCCAAGGACGCGGCTCATTTGCTAACTGCCACGACATTATGGTAGGATCTTCATAATAATGCAGCCCGCTAAATTTATTTTTGCGTGTAATAATTTTTTCAATATAATTTCTAAAATGTTCATTTGCTTTTTGATTTGAATAAAATGTTGCAGATAATCTCATAAATTCTCCCCAGCCATAATTCGGATCTTCAGGATCAACTGCTTTTCCATTTTTACTCCAGGCATTATATTGAGACATACCCCCCGACCACTCCCAATAATTATTTAGAAAAAGCACTGCATGCATTTCACGTTCACTCATTTCATTCAGTAAAAAATCAAGACCTTCAAGCAACTCTTCATCATAAACGCCGGGTTGATTTTGAATTGCAGGTTTAAGTGAGTTTTTAATATCGGATTTTTCCGATGCTGCAAGCACTCTAAGGTTAGTAACTCCTAAAGATTTTAATAAATCTAATTCATGCACTAAGCGTTCTCGATCTCCAGTTTTTCCACTCGAACCTAAATAGCAGCCATACCACAAATTAGTACCTAGGTAGTAATATGGTTTTCCATCCAAAATAAATTTTGTTCCATTAACTCTTATAAACTCATTATTTTGCTTAAAAAAGAATGTTGAACATCCGGGTGCAATGCTTATTAAGAATATCAACCAAAATTTTACTGTTTTGCTTATCAATGTTATCCGCCCTCGGTTTTTAAGTTTTTACAAAGGACAGAAATAATGCCAGAATAAATCACTTATACATTAATTTTAGTTTGAATCTTCTAAGTGTAATATGGGTTTTTTTGTTAAAAACTGTATTGATGGCTCTACTGTTCTTAAGCTAATTTTCGCTAAATAGATGAACGTATTATTATCCTTATAACTCTTTATCAAATTGATAAAGAACTTCTCTATTTAATTTCGCTAGGACTTTTAATTCAAATTTTTCAATTTGGATACTGAATGATTCGCTTAGTTTAATTCAAATTCAGCAAAATTCCGCTTGATTATTTTTTTAATAACAACATTTTTTTTATTTATTAAATGATAAAAAATGGTTTCTTTTATTTAATTGGCATAAACGTTGCCCAGCAGATGTTGAAAAAAATTAAAAGTGCACTGCCGATGAAAATTCGATTCAAGCAAACATGGGGCTTACTCATTTTGCTTTTTGTGTCCATAGCTTATCTAGTTACTTTTATGTTGTTAAACTCACCCAAAAAACCTGAGGTTACTGAAATTTATTTTGCAGATATGATAACTGCAGCTCACAGTATCCTAATAAACAAATTCAACAAGATTAATGAAGGTAAGGTAAAAGTAATACCAATAGATTTTCCCAATTTCGATTTCAGTACAAATGAACGAAAGGAAATGCTGGCAAGATTGCTTCGAGGAAAGGGTGACGGGATTGATGTATTTGCTGTAGATGTGGTTTGGGTTCAAAGGTTTGCCAAGTGGAGTGAGCCTTTGACTAATTATTTCTCAAAGGCAGAGCTTGATAAAATACTCAGTGTTGCATTGGAGTCTTGTTATTTTGAAGGAGATTTATATGCACTTCCCCTAAATAGGGTTCAGGGAATTCTTTACTACAGGGATGACTTGCTTAAAAAATTCGATAACTATAATCAAATAATCAAAAAAATCGAGAAGAATATTACGTGGGAAGATTTCATTAAACTTAAAAATGAACTGAACACACAGCTGCCATTTTACACTTTTACCGCAACCGATTACGAAGGATTGATTTGTGTATTCTTTGAAGTGCTGCTAAGCCTAAACAAAAACTATTTTGAACAGTATGGTTTTAATTTTAACACTATTGAAGCTGAAAAATCCTTGCAGCTTTTAGTCGATTTGGTGAATAAATATAATATTTCACCCAAGTCTGTTACTGAATTTACAGAAGTTCCAAGTTATCAGTATTTTATTCAAAACGATGGTTTATTTATTAGAGGTTGGCCAACTTTCGATAAAGATTTTAGAGAGAAACCTTTCGATGCGAAAAAACAAAGTCACCTTAAAAAAGCCAGCCTGCCCTACTTTAAATCTGGGCATCAATCTTCAATTATGGGCGGTTGGAATATGATGATATCAAAATTTTCCAATAAAAAAGAAGCTGCCATAAATTTTATTAAATTTCTTCTCAAGGAGGATTCTCAAGAAATATTTTACAAAGAGGGCGGGCATTATCCTGTTGTAAAAAGTTTTTATCAAAAAAGTGAATACTTAGCTAAATATCCTGAAATTGAGAGGATAAAATACTGGGATGCCAATGTAACCCAACGCCCAGCAAACGCAGATTATACACGCTTTTCAAAGATTATTGCTTACTATTTAAAAAATGCGCTTCAACAAAAATTGTCTGTTAAAGAAGCGCTTGCTTCTTGTTCTCAAGATATATTAACTGAAAAATTTTAATTGTGAATGAAAAGAAAAAGTAATGTTCAAGAAAAAGCTGTTAAATAAAATTTCTCAGTACAAATTTGAGATAAGACACATCACAGCCTTTTTTATAGTTCTGATTCTATTCCAAATAATAATAGCATTGGTGCAAAAATCGGCGCTTGATGATTTTTTAAGTGAGACACAAGCCTGGTATAGAAAATATTCTGCCGAAAGATTAGCAACATTAACCTCCACAAGTTTGGAACTTCTGTTCGAAAATCAATTTTTACATAAAACCCAAGACAACCTGCAAGCCCAGGAGATAATTTATTCCTTCAACGTAATTTTTAAACAACAGCTTCTTCAAAAAAGTGTTGAGGATATTTTTCTAATCCTTACCAAGAAGCATGAGCTTTATGTTATTGACAGCGGGCAAAAGCTGTATGCATTTTTAAATGGTACACTACCGCCTTATCAGTATAACAACGATTCTCACATTGAAGGAGTAAAATTATATAATCAAGAAAAAGAAAGACTTAAATCTGATGAAGTAATCTTTGGAGCGCTCAAGAATAAAAACACATTCAATATTCTTGTTCCATTTGTTCCAGACGGCGAATACATTGGTGTAATGTACATGCGAATTACACCCGACTTCTCCTTCTTAACAGAAGAAGTAAGCAGTAATTTTAATAAGGTAGCTATTATTTATACGTCTCTTATTTTTATTGGGCTTTTGGTAATATTTCTTGTGTCCTCTCAAGCAGTTAAGGAAAGAAATGAAGCTCAAAATAAATTTTACGAAGAACATGAAGAAAATATTAAAAAGCAAATAAGGCTTGAAAAGGAATCATTATTTACAAAAAGAATTTATCACACACACCATAAAGCAGAAAAGATAATAGGGTTTATAAAAGATGATGTGCGTAAAATGAGCAATGACAATCTTGCTAAACTAAAAGGCAGGGTTATTACTTATTCAAATTTTATTTCTAGAATAATTTATGATATGAAATGGTATGATCACGAGATTAATACTATAATTAATCCCATGTTCAGCACCAACATAAATGAAGTAATAAGATTTATTGTTAAATACATATTTTTACGCATATCTAGTAAAAATGAAATGTTCTACTTTGAATTCGATTTAGATGAGTCTTTGCCGTTTGTACATGTTAATGAATTTGTAGTTTGGGAAATTCTTGAACCGCTAATCCAGAACAGCATTGATCATGGTGGAACAAATTCTATAAGAATAAACTTGGTAACCAAATACGATAAAACGAATAATATCTCTTACATAGTTATTTCAGATAACGGACTTGGTATAAAACCCGATTTGCTGGAAGAAAATGAAAGAGGAATTAAAAAATTGTTTTTGGAAAATGAGTCAACAAAAAAAATAGAAGGTACAAATTCCGGTTACGGATGTTTTATAGCATATCAAATGGCTGTTGAAAGATGCGGCTGGCAGCTTGATGCTGAAAATCTTAACGAAGGCGGCTGTAAGTTTACTATCACAATTAAAAACTGAAATTGAAAATGGAAAAGAAAGAATTAATAAATATTCTGTTGGTTGAAGACGAAGAATTTGATGTGCTTAGAGTTCGAAGAACAGTGAGCTACTATGATAACCGAATCAAAATTCTAGATGTAGTATCTAACGGCAGAGCCGCACTTGAACTCATAAAAGATCATCCCGATACTTACGATGTAGTAATTTTAGACTATCAGATATCGGGAGGACTTAAGGGAGAGGAATTAATTACAAGCATAAAAAACTTAGACCCCTTCATCCAGATTATTGTAATTACTAAAATGACAATTAATATTACCAATTATGACTTTGCAAACAGCTTGATGAGGGCTGGGGCTTATTGGTACTGTACAAAATATCCAGGAAATATTGAAGAATATATTTATCAACCGACAGATTTTATCCTAAGTATTTTTAACGCATATGAGAAGAAAAGGCTGGAACGTTACAAACTCCGATCCGATAAAAAGCTAACTCAAAATATTGAGAACTTGCTTGAGATGAAAAAGATCATTGGTGATTCTGAACCGATGAAACAATTGAAGGAAAACATTGAGAAATATGCTAAAAGCGATGTAAATATTTTAATTAATGGTGCCTCCGGTACTGGCAAAGAATTAGTTGCTTGGAATATTCATCTGAAAAGCAAACGCAAATACGAAAACTTTATTCCAATTAATTGCGGAAGCATACCTGGCGAACTTATCGAAAGTGAATTATTTGGTCATGAAAAAGGTTCTTTCACAGGAGCCACAGCCAATAAACCAGGGCTTTTTGAAGTTGCCAACCATGGGACATTATTTCTTGATGAAGTAGCCGAACTTCCCCTAAGTGCCCAAGTAAAATTACTCCGCGTTCTGCAGGATGGCGAAATTGAAAAAATTGGACGAACTGGAAAAATTAATGTTGATGCTAGAATAATCGCGGCAACAAATAAAAATTTGGCCAATGAAGTTATGAATGGAAAATTTAGGGAAGATTTGTATTATCGGCTAAATGTAGTGCCTATTGACATTATTCCGTTAAGAAAACGCGGTAACGACATCATCCAGCTATTTAACCACTTCCTAGATTATTTTAGTGAGGATATGAATGTAGAGCCACCAAAAGTTGATGAGCAAGCTTATGAAATTTTACTTAATTATAAATGGCCTGGAAATGTTAGAGAACTTAGAAACGTTGTTCAAAGATTGATAATTAACTCTAATGGAATAATAACTGCTAAAGATATCAGTAATCCGATGATATTAAGAAACCATATTATTGTGAAGGAAGAAACTAACTTTGAAGATTTATATCAAGGCCAAGTGCTTCCTTTAAAAGATATGGAGAAGTTATTCAGAATAAAATATTTCAAATATGTTAGAAGTATTTCTAACTCTGACTCAAGCGCCGCAGAAAAACTTGGTATGGCACCTTCAAATTTTTACAGGATGTGCAAGGAGCTTGGAATAAAATAAATGCGTTTACTTTAAATAAATCATTTTTTGAACTTGTGCAAACTTGCCTGCCTGTAATCGATAAAAATACACACCACTTGTCAGTTGGCTTGCATTGAAAATAACAGAATATGCACCAGCAGATTTTTCCTCATCCTCAAGAGTTATTATCTCCCTCCCTAGAACATCAAAAACTTTCAATACAACGTAACTTTCCTTTGGTAGCTTGTAATTTATGGTTGTTACAAGATTAAATGGGTTTGGATAGTTTTGTTCTAAAGAATAAAAGGATGGAAGTTCAATACTCGATTCAATTTCTGTAATTGTACTTGGCACAGCTAAGTAATCCAAATACATCCATCCCCAATAAAGTTCCATTTGAATTGTGTTTGAACCTTGATTAAGATGGACGGTTGTTCCTCTTTCCATCCAGGTTATTGTGCTGCCTTCAAATCTTACTGTATCAACACGTATTCCATTAACATTTATAAATTGTTCTTTCGGAGTATCGTAAAACAGTTTTGCACCAAACAGAATATTGTAATCACCTTCTTGAGGTACATTCGGCAGAGTCCATGTTATAGTACCGGTTTGTGCTGCTATATCTACAAAATAACCTTTACTTGCAAGCGGATCACTTTTAATTGACATGCCTGTCCCTTGCCTGCTGGCAGATTCTGCTTCAAGATGTACCATTGGCGGAGTTCCAACTTGAATGGGTACTCGGTTGGATGTTCTTTGATTTCCATTATCATCTGTAGCAATTGCATAGACTGTGTAATTGTTAGGAATGATATTCGTCCACTGAATTGAATAGGGCAATGTATCTCGCTCACCAATTTTATCACCATCATTTATAAAAAACTCCACAAGAGTAATTTGTCCATCATTATCATTTGCTTCTGCAATAATTTCAACAGAGGCACTATCGGGAAAAACAGCATTTGTATCTGGAGAAACAATTGAAATAGTAGGCCACTCGCCGCTTATTCCCAGTACATCAACATCACTTTTATAATTATCCCACATATATTTCATTCCAGAGAGCATATCCGCATGCGATGAAAGATTTATATCTGTCCAAGACCATGGCAAAGAACCAGCATATCCAGATTGGTACAGCGTGTTGAATAATAGATTTTTGGGTACTCCATTATTTTGCGACATGGCAAATTCTGCAATCACTATTGGTTTGTTTAAGTTCCAAACATTTGCTGAACGAAGGAAAGGGGAATAAGCTGTTCCAAGATGCACATAGTAATGAACTGAATAGAAATCCAGCGTCCCATCCTGATCACCTCCAGCGGCAATCAATCTATCATCTCTGTAGTAATTAAAATTCGCAAGTGTTGATAATTTTTCAAGATGATTTATTATTTCTTCAGTTGTTAGATTAACACCATATTTATAATTAATATTTTCAGCAATTGATTCCTTTTCATCATCGGGTAACAATATAAAAGAAGTTTTTTTACCAAGTGATTGTACATCGGTTAAAGCTTGAAAACTCCACGAACCATTTGTAACCAATGCAGACGTATCTGTTCTATGAATTGCTCCAGCACAAAGGTTTATGAACCTTTGGATAGTTGACATCGGTACATGTTGAATTCCAGAGCAGCCAAATTCGCTGCTCATTCCTTCCGGTTCATTAAATATTTCCCATGCAATAATTGCCGGATGACCTTTTAAGGAATCCACCATTGGAATAAGGCAATTATTAATGTAAGCATTCGTATAAGCTGTGTCGCTTAATAGCAGGTTATTTCTATTCAAAGCAGTTGTGCCAATGGTATTTCTTTGCATATCAAAAGACCAAAGGCAAAGCACCATACCAATTTCTCTTTCCCAAGCTAGGTCAAGCAGATTTTTAAGGTCCGATATGGTTCCATTGCCAGGACCAATTACAAAGTTTGATCCATCAAATTGCGGCGAGTTTGTACCATTTGTATGCAGCCACCATCGGAGAGCATTGCCTCCATTATCATGCATATCCAGCATCACTGTTGCAAAAGAATTAAAGTCAGTCTCTCCGGGACCAATATCATTAGCAAAATTAACCCAAGCCAAGTTAGCTCCGCTTAAAAATAACTGCTGATTGTTATATGATATTCTATTGGACTGCGATATGAGCACCGCGTTAAATATAATTACTGCTGCTAAGATTATCTTCACTTTCATATTTCAATTTTCACTTATTTAGATTTATTGAAGTTAAATTACTTTGTTGATTTTATCAATCTTAGCATGACTACATCATGCCCAGGTATTTCAGCTTTAAAACTTACATCTGTATTTCCGATTATCTTTTTTTTCCAGAGATCTTTAATACCATAAGTTATCGATTTAAAATTTGCTGATATATTCCAAATATCATCAACAACATTTTCTTTTTGCCAATCGAAAATAAAAGTTCGGGATTCAGAATTTCTATTTAGTACACACATTGCCCAATCATTATTTTCAAGAGGCTTAAACCATACCTCTATACTGTCGTTTGATGAATATTTGAAACCCTGTATTCCGAGCCTATCCTGATCAATGGCAATAACTTCCTTATTGGTTAAAATATCGATTACATCTTTAGTCATGCTTCTTAAATCATTACCGCAAATAAGGGGTGCAGCTAACATACACCACAAGGAGAAATGCGCTCGGTCCTCGTTAATGCTCATTCCATTACCAACTTCCATCATATCAGGATCATTCCAATGATCAGGTCCGGCATATTTTCTTAAACCATCCTGCATGTCAAGAATATATGTTACTCCCCAAGATTTCCATGTACCATGATCTTTTATACAATCAAAACAATTATAAATATCTCCCGTTGTTCTCCATAGATGACCAACAAGAGCGCCCCATTCCCAAGGTTTATTATTCCCCCACTCACACAAACTAAAAACAATAGGTCGCGCTGCTTCAAATAGGGCATCCCGCATAGTTGTATAGGCACCAATAGCATTTAATCCCTCAGTATTACACCAATCATATTTAAGATAATCAATTTCCCACTTCGCAAAAGTAATTGCATCCTGATATTCATGCCCCCTGCTGGCAAGATATCCCGCGCAAGTTTTATTCCCGGCACAAGAATATATTCCTAATTTTAATCCTTTTGAATGGACATAATCAGCGAGATGCTTTATTCCCGAGGGAAATCTTTCAGGGTTAGGATGAATGAATCCAAGAGTATCGCGGTTACCTTGCCAGCAGTCATCTATATTTATATAGACATAGCCAGCATCTTTCATCCCAGAAGAAACCATCTTATCTGCCATTTGTTTAATAATATTTTCATTTATATCGCAAGCAAAATGATTCCAGCTGTTCCAACCCATTGGTGGAGTGAGAGCAAGGTTTTCAAATTTTTGGGCGAAGCTAGTGTTATACGTAATGATAAATACTAATGCAACTAGATACATAGCAGAGCTTTTAATTAATTTTTCCGAGTTCATGAAATATTGATTTTGTTTAATGACTTATAGTTTTAATTATTGACATTTAATCGGATATGTAAATTTTTCACAAAAACTATACCTCACAAATGATGAAAAATTATTACTTAAACCTTAAATGCAACGATTAGTGTTTATGATTTTAATAAAGAATTATAAAATCAATAAGACGAAATTGATAATTAAAATACGACTAGATTCACTATTAAAAAGTAAATAAAAAACCCCCGACGAATAACTTCATCGAGGGTTTAAATTAAACATGAAAAAAATGAAATTTTATCTTCCCATCCAACCGCCGTCAACTGTAACAACAGATCCGTTTAAATAATTAGAAGCATCTGAGCAAAGAAAAACCACTGTTCCCATTAAATCCTCTGGTGTGCCCCATCTTCCTTGAGGGATACGATCAAGTATAGCTTTGTTTCTAACAGGGTCTTCTCTTAACGCTTTTGTATTATCTGTTGCAATATATCCAGGTGCAATAGCATTAACAGTTATACCTTTTGAAGCCCACTCATTCGCAAACGCCATAGTTAATTGCTTAATGCCGCCTTTTGAAGATGCATACCCAGGCACAAGTATTCCTCCTTGAAAGGATAGGAGAGATGCAATAAATACTATTTTTCCATAACCGTGCTGAAGCATTTTTTTACCAATTTCTCTGGTTAATATGAACTGAGCAGATAGATTAATCTCAATAACCTTGTCCCAATATTCATCTGGATGTTCCGAAATTGGGCTGCGTAAAATTGTACCAGCATTGTTTACAAGTATATCGATTTTGGGAAAATCAGAGTTAACATTTTTAATAAAATCATATAAAGAAGCTCTATTTGAAAAATCACTTACATAAGATTTAAATTTTCTTCCAGTTCCAGCAATTAATTTTTTAGTTTCTTCAAAATCATCCACGTAGGAGACTCCGATTATATCTGCTCCAGCTTCTGCAAGAGCAAGTGCATAGGATTGACCTATCCCTTGATTGGAGCCAGTTACAAGAGCAACTTTACTATCTAGTTTGAATTTTTCTAATATCATAATCTGCTTTCAAATTATTTTTAAAAGTCAACCTTAGTCCAATTTAGCTGGTTCTAATTTAGGAACAAGTAAATGCATAATTAACAGCGCAATTAAATAGACAACACCAGCAATAGCAAACATAATTTCATAACTTCCAGTATTTTCTTTAAGCCAGCCTGCACCTAAATTCATGAAAAAGCCGCCCATTGCACCTGCAAATCCGCCGATTCCAACTACTGAACCAACAGCTTTACGAGGAAACATATCAGATGTAGTAGTAAAAATATTTGCTGAAAAACCTTGATGAGCTGCTGCTGCAACTCCAATTAATATTACTGCAATCCATTGGCCGCTAACATGAGGTGCTATTGCAACAGGCAGAATTAATAATGCACAAACGAGCATTGCCGTTTTTCTTGCACCATTAACTGTCCAGTTATGTTTTAATAGAAAAGAACTGAACCACCCTCCTGCAACAGAACCAACATCAGCAAGCAGATAAACTATTATCATAGGTAAACCAATGGTACGAAGATCAACACCGAATCGGTCATTCATAAAAAGAGGGAACCAGAAAAGATAAAACCACCAAATTGCATCGGTTAGAAATTTTCCGGTTGCAAATGCCCATGTTTGTTTTAGTGGAAGAAGTTTAAGCCATGGTATTTTAGCCGGAGGATCGGGCGGATCACTTTCAATATGAGCCAATTCTGCTTTTGATAGTTTAGGGTGTTCAGCAGGGCGATGATAAACCGGCAGCCAAAAGACAATCCAAATAAGACCCGCCAAACCAGTAATAATGAATGCTTCCTGCCATCCCCAGTTTAAAGCTATCCAAGGTACAATCAACGGTGCAAGGATTGCTCCAACATTTGAACCTGCATTAAAAATTCCGGTTGCAAATGCTCTTTCCTTTTTTGGGAACCATTCAGCAACAGTTTTAATTGCCGCTGGAAAATTTCCTGACTCACCAATACCCAAAGCAAAACGTGCTGCTCCAAATCCAAATGCAGACCGAACTAAAGCATGTGCTGCAGCTGCGAGCGACCAAATAGTTAAATAAAGTGTATAACCTAACCGAGTTCCAACTTTATCAATAAACCAACCAGCGAATATAAATCCAATTGCATAAGCTAAAGTGAAAGCAGCACTTATATAGCCATATTCTTGGTCAGTCCAGCCAATTTCAGTTCGCAGAGTTGGGGCAAGAACTCCGAGCACAGCCCGATCTACATAGTTAATTGTTGTGGCAAAAAATAATAACGCACAAATAACCCATCTGTAATGACCTATTTTAACTTTTTCTTGTGAAGGATTGAAATCTTGATGCATCCTAAATCCCTTTTCTGTAATTGGAAAAATCTGTAATTATTTTAAGTCTGTCATTGGAATCCAATCCATATCATCAAACACTTGATTCTCACCACCCATTGCCCAAATAAATGAATAGTTTTGTGTTCCACAACCTGAGTGCATTGAATAGCTTGTTGAAAGTACCGCTTGTTTATTTCTAATAATTATGTGTCGTGTTTCAGTAGGTTCTCCCAACAGATGTATGACAATTGAATCTGGTTCTAAGTTAAAATACATATACACTTCTGATCTTCGTTGATGCGTATGACAGGGCATTGTGTTCCACACGCTTCCTTCTTCTAACTCAGTTAAGCCCATAACAAGCTGGCACGTTTTCATTGTTCCTGGGTGAATGTACTGATAGATTGTTCTCCTATTCGCATCTTTTATAGTTCCTAACTTGCGAGGTGTAGCTTGAGAAAATTGAATATGTTGAGCAGGATATGAAGCATGAGCAGGGTAGCTAACAAAATAAAACATAGCCGGTTTGTTAGCTTTTGCACTTTTAAATTCAATTTTCTTTGTTCCTTTGCCAATATAAAGTCCGTCTCTATTTACCATTTGTATTTCATTCCCATCTAGTAATACAGAACCTTTATCACCAATATTGATCACCCCAATCTCACGTCTTTCAGCAAAGTAATCAGCAGCCATATCTTTTTTGGATGCTTCAAGCTTTAAAACTTTACCTGCAGGAACTGCTGAACCGGTGATTGATCTATCAACATCGGAATAAACCATTGGGATTTTATTCTTCTCAAATAAATTTTCGATAAGGAATGACTTGCGCAGTTCATCAGTAGAAAGTTTCTTAAATCCATTTTTGTCTGGTGAATAACGAACTTCCATTAACAGCTCTCCTTAATAAGTTAAAACAGAATTATTATCAACAATTCAAAAAATATTTAATTAGTCCACTTTGTATGAAAAAACTTCCCTCGGGGCTGATCCACACGTTCGTAAGTGTGCGCACCAAAATAATCTCGCTGGGCTTGAAGCAGATTAGCAGGCAGTCGGTCATTTCTATAACCATCAAAATATGTAAGTGCAGAAGCAAGTGCTGGAATCCAAATTCCATTTGCTATGGATGTTGACACAACTCTTCGCCAAGATTCTTGAGATTGTTCGATCTTCTCTTTAAAGAATGGATCAAGTAAAAGATTTGTTAAATCCGGATTTCTATCAAAAGCTTCTTTAATTTTGCCAAGAAAAACAGAACGAATAATACAGCCGCCGCGCCACATTAAAGCAATTCCGCCATTGTTTAATTTCCAACCATATTCTTTAGCAGCATATCTCATTAAAACATAGCCTTGAGCATATGAAACAATTTTGGATGCATAAAGAGCTTTCTGTAAATCATCAATAAATATTTTTTTATTCCCATTAAAAGCAGGTTTAGGGCCCATTAAAACTTGTGAAGCTGACACTCTTTCATCTTTCAAAGAAGAAAGCGCTCGTGCATAAACTGCTTCTCCAATAAGTGTAAGTGGTGCACCAAGATCTAGAGAAGATATTACTGTCCACTTTCCTGTTCCTTTTTGACCTGCTGTATCTAAAATATTTTCAACAAGAGGTTTACCGTTTTCTTTGAAGTTTAGAATATCCCTTGTTATCTCGATTAAATAACTGCTAAGCTCACCTTCATTCCATTCTTTGAAAACGGTGTACATTTCTTCGTAGCTTAAGCCAAGCAAATCCTTCATGATTTGATATGCTTCGCAAATAAGCTGCATATCGCCATATTCAATTCCATTATGCACCATTTTAACAAAGTGACCGGCACCATCTTCACCAACCCACTCACAGCAGGGTGTAACTCCGTCTACTTTCGCTGAGATTGCTTGAAGCATTGGCTTGACATGTTCCCAAGCCTTATATGAACCCCCGGGCATAATTGATGGACCTTTTAATGCACCTTCTTCTCCGCCGGAAACTCCTGTTCCGATAAAAAGTAATCCTTTACTTTCTACATATTTTGTTCTTCTGGTTGTATCATTAAAATTTGAATTACCACCATCGATAATTATATCTCCAGGATTGAGCACAGGGACGAGCTTTTCGATTATTTCATCAACAGCATTTCCCGCCGGTACCATTAAAAATATTTTTTTAGGAGATGTGAGTTCACTTACTAAATTTTGAAGATTATCAGCAATTTTAATTTTAATTGACTTATCTAAGCCCTCAATAAACTTAGTAAGCTTAGCTTTATCTGTATCATATATAATTGCAGGAAAACCCTTACTTTCAAAATTTAAAGCAAGGTTTTGACCCATCACGCCAGCACCAATCAAACCTAAAGAAAAAGTACTCATGAAATTTCCTTTTTAATTATTAAATCTTTCTTTGTAAGCCCATAAACCCAAAGCGGGGTTAGATATATAAAATACTTCTTCGCCATTCGGTAACACATTAAAACCATCACGCAGCTTTCCCAATTGATATTTTTGCATTGCTTTGTTAACATCCTCATAATTAAAGTGTACACTTTCAATTTCCTGCTTTGTTAAATAGCCAGGGCAGTAAGTTATTTTAAATCTATTTTCAGATGAGCCATGAATTAAATGAGCAGCAGCACTAAGATTATTTTTCAATTCATTGTTTTGTTCTACATGCTTAAGAACTTCAGGTGTTGTAACATATCCGTACTTCCGTATTAACCTATCGATCTCTCTATCCTCGCCAAATTCTTTTAAGCCTGGAGCAATCACTATCAGTTCTCCGCCGTCATCAATTGCCATTCTAGTTCTGTAAATGCTTTTATTTCCCAACCATGTACTCTTAAACTCAGCAGGGTCTAAATAAACTAGGACTTTTTTAAGGGGCTTATCAAGTAATTCAAAATTTACTTTTAAGGACAGGTCAGCAGCTAATTTAAAACATTCATAATCATCGCCAATATATAAACCTTTAATGCCAAGCTTTCCGTTGCCATTTCTATCGACTACGGTAAGTACATATATAATTGGTAAATCTTTAGCGAAATGATCAGCAGCATAATTCAATACTTTTCGAACGGGTGTATTTGCTCGCCCCATCATTCTTTCCATACCGAAAACTGCACCAAGAAAATGGCTCTTGTTTATTCCTTCTTGCCCACCGGTTCCAACAAAAATATTTTTAGTGTAATTAGCCATACCAACAACTTCGTGAGGAACCACTTGACCAATAGACAAAATTAAATCGAAATTTCCTTCAACAAGCAACTTATTAACTTGAGCAGGCCATGAGTAGTTAACTTTTCCCTCAGAAACTTCATGTACGTATTCAGCTGGAACTTCACCCAAGGTATAAAGATCTTGTCTCCAATTATGAATTCTGAATAGACTCTGGGGTATACCACAATACATTTTAGAAATTTGTTCATCTGTCATTGCAGCATGAGTTCCGAGAGCAGGTAAAATATCAGTTAAAGCTTCTTTATAATATTGATATACATATTTTGTAATAGAGCCAGCTTGGGAATGAAATCTTGTAAAGTCTGGCGGGATAGCTAAAACTTTACTTTTTAACCCAAGCTTTGCTAAGGAAGAAAACACCGCCTCCTGTAATTCTTGTTCAGATAGGAAACTAACTTGGCTGCCGTGATTAAAATAAATCATATTCCTTAAATAAATATTATAACGGAAATTAATTTGAGATAGCTACCTTTTTACTCTTGCATTGCCTTCCCAAACACTCCAAATCATTTCCTCATCGGCAGGCTGCGCATAGTCCGTTAAGAATGTAGTAGCTAAAGCACCTGAAGCCCATCCAAATTGGATCCACTTTTCAGGAATCCAATTTTTTAGAACAGCATAAAGTAATCCGCCAACAAATCCATCACCTCCACCAATTCTATCAAGAACAGTTATTTCGCGAGGAGAGACGACATGCCAACTATTTCCTTCAAGCATAATGGCTCCCCACATATGCTTATTTGAATTTACAACTTCTCGTAAAGTAGTTGCGAAAACTGATGCATTGGAAAATTTAGTTTTTACTCTGCCTATCATTTCTTTAAAGTTTTCAATTTTTTCTTCAATATTTTTTCCGCCAGCCTCTGGTCCTTCGATACCAAGGCAAAGCTGAAAATCTTCTTCATTGCCAACTAATATATCGGAGATTGAAGCTATCTCAGTAAATGCTGATCTTAACTCAGTTTCTCTTCCTTTCCAGAATGAAGCACGATAGTTTAAGTCGAAAGAAATTTTTGTTCCATACTTTTTTGCAGTTCTTGCAAGCTCTAAACAAAAGTTGCTGGTATCGGGTGAAAGTGCACCAATTAGTCCGGATAAATGAACAATCTGAACGCCTTCTTTCCCGAAAATTCTTTCTAAATCAAAATCCTTTACATTTAATGTTCTTCCAACCTCACCGGCACGATCATTATGCACTCTTGGTCCGCGCGAACCAAAACCACTGTCTGCAATATTAAATTGATGTCGATATCCCCAAGGTCCGCCTTGGTTAACATCTTTACCTTCAAAATCTATATTTCGACTTTTAAGGTTATTTTTTATGAATTGAGCAATGGGGCTTCCTTTAACGAAAGTAGTTAAAACTTTTACTGGCAGCCCTAAGTAAGCAGAAACACTGGCAACATTAGATTCGGCACTTGTTGCTTGCATAAAATAAGTATCGCTGCTGTGAACCGGCTGTCCGTTTACCGGTGTAATTCGTACTCCCATACTTGTTGGTACTACAAGTGAATATTTAAAATCCTTTTTAAGTTCTAAACTCATTTAATTTAACCTCATTAGTAGTAAATATTAAAATATAATAATTCTAAACACCGCTGTAGATGTTGAAGCCGCCATCAATAGGAAGCACAACACCTGTTACAAAGCTAGAAATATCTGAAAGTAAGAAAAGGGTGCCGCCAACCAAATCCACCGGCTCGCCGAACTTGCCCATGGGTGTATTATCAATAATTTTTTTCCCCCTTGCTGTTAGTTCATTTGATTTTTCATCAACAAGTAAAAACCGATTTTGATTAGTTAGGAAAAATCCTGGAGCTATAGCATTTACTCTAATATTCATTTTGGCAAAATGTACAGCAAGCCATTCGGTAAAATTATTAATTGAAGCTTTAGCTGCAGAGTAAGCAGGGATTTTTGTTAGCGGGCGGAAAGAATTCATAGATGAAATATTAAGAATAACACCGGATTTTCGTTCAACCATTTCTTTTGCAAAAACCATTGTAGGCAGCAGTGTTCCTAAAAAGTTAAGATCAAAAACTTTTTGAAATCCTTCTATTTCCAAACCAAAGAAAGTGTCTGATAACGAACCTAAATTTTTCTCTGTAATAAATTCTTCTTTTGTTGTAGCTTTAGGTGAATTTCCTCCAGCACCGTTTATTAGAATGTCTATCTTTCCAAATTTTTCTAAAATCTGTCCCTTGGCTAACTCAAGAGAAGATTTGTCTAATACATTAGCTTCTACACCTATAATCTCAATTTCATAATCTTTCTTAACATCTTCAACTACTCCGTCGGCAAACTCTTTTTTAATATCAAGGATGGCAATTTTAACTCCTGCATCTGCTAATCCTTTAGCAATTACACTCCCAATAACACCACCTCCGCCAGTTAAAACACATACTTTATTCTTTAAGTCATCAAATGAATATTTACTCATTTTTTCCTCTAGTTGATACCTAAATTAGCACAAAGCTTTTTTGCGTTCTCAGTTAGTTGATTAAAGTTTCCACTCTCTATTGCTTTGCCATCCACTAATGCAGTTCCAATTCCAACAGCACTTGCCCCATGATTTATCCAATCAATTGCATTGTTTAATGTAACACCGCCGGTCGGAATTACTTTTAAATGCGGAAGCGGTGCTTTAATTGATTTAATAAAAGACATCCCAAGGTTATCTGCAGGAAATATTTTTACAAAATCTGCACCTTGTTCATATGCTGTTTGAATTTCTGTAGGGGTAAACCCGCCAGGTATTACAACCAAATTTTTAGCTGTCACAGCTGCAACAACATCAGGTTTGTATATTGGACTTACAACAAATTTTGCTCCGGCATTTATTGCTTCAAGTGCGACAGACGGCGTGGTTACCGAGCCAACTCCAAGTAAAATGTCATCACCAAATTCTTTTGCTGCAATTTCTATTGACTGAATAGCATTAGGAATTGTCATAGTCAATTCAATTCCTGTTACGCCGCCTTTCATTATGGCCGCTATAACTTTAAGAAGCTGTTCAGAATTTTTCATTCTAACAACAGCAACTACTTTTCTTTGCAGAATAGTATTTCTAATTTCTTCTCTTGTCATACTCTCTTAAACGGTTCTAAATGTTTGTTAAAGTGATTAATTAAAATTTCATAGTGAACATCTTCATACTGCTTCAAGCAATTCAACAATTTTTGCTTAAATACAAACTCACCCTGCTTATTTTTATCTGTTAATATTCTTCCGAAAGTAACATGAAGCACTTGCCTGCAATCATTATTGTTGAAAAGTTGAACCAGTTCATCGCTTGAATATTCTATTGCAGACTTTAGTTTTGAAATATCTGCAGATACATGATAACTTTTTTTCTCAGTTTCATAAAGTGATAAACTATAATCCAGGATTTCTCTAAAAAGTTCCGGCTGTTTTATTGCAGCTACTTTAAGTGCTTCCAGATAACTTGTGCCGGCTGTTTTAATGTGTGTTATTGAATTATCAATTTCACCAATTATTTTATAAACACTGAATTTGTCGCTACCAGAATGCAAACTGATTTTGTAAAATCCGAAGTGCTTTACAATTTGGATATGCTTCAAATATTCGGATCTAAAGAGATTTAAATCACCTTTATAATCAATCCCTTTTTCAAAACTGCCAACAAAACGCGGAGCTAAACTTATTAGCTTTACATCTAGGCGGACTAATTCGTTAACAATAAAATAGTGTTCAAATGGCGATGTAACTGATTCTGTTTCATCAACAGATACTTCAACCTCAGATTCGTAACTAGAATATTTTGTCTTTAGATGATCGTACATCTTTTTGATGTGTGCTAGAGCATCGCCGTATTTTAGAACAGCCCTCTTAACCTGAGTCTCATCAGCTTCAATTTGCAAATCTTTCGAAATGTTGAATTTTTTATTTGCATACTTATCCACCAAAATTTTTTGTTCAATATTAAGTCCAGCCCAATTTATTTTTTTAATTGCTTTATTAAGCAGTTGAGTTTCGATTTTATCAGCTTCATTGTGGACAAATTCTCCAGGATCAAAAGTGAACATTTTGAATCCACTCTCAACCATCAAATCAATATCATCTGTAGTTTTAAGATGATCTGCATCTGCACCAAAACCATACTTATAACCTTCTTGAAATACTGCCCAAACTGCAGCATCCATAACCTCTGCCGGAGTTCTATTTGTGCGGGTTAGTTCACGAATTGACTGCTGAGCCAAAATTGCTTTGAATTCACTTTTTGCAAGCGAACGAATGTGAGCCGCATTTGCAAGACCAATCCTATCACCAAATCCGAATGAGTTAACTAAGCCCAATAATTTTGGCTGGGTAAATTCAAAGTACTGCTGTATTGCTTTTCTGTTTTGTGTACTTAATTCGCATTTTTTTATGATCGTATATAAACTTCCATTTACTTTGAATTCTTCACCAGTAAAAGCTTGGGTTAACCGGGAATCGCGTTCAACATCATAAATTAAATAAAGATTTTTATTCAGGCCATCCTTTGCGATAAAAAACAATACATCCTGTTTTTCAATTATTGACTTTGCATAAATATCAAGAACAGTAGAGTTGAATAGGTTTTTCCTTATCAAAACATTTTCATTCGAAACATATTTTAATAAGTCGCTTTTTATATCTTCAGTATCCATTATAAAAATAATATTAAAGTTTATATGTTTTTTTAACGAGATTGTATGTGAGATCCTTAGCAATCTGCATTGCATCAGCCATATCTAAAATGTGTTTAGATACTAACTCTGCTAAATAATTAGAATCAACCCTTCGGGCTAAATCATGCCTTGCTGGTATAGAAAGAAAAGCTCGGGTATCATCGTTAAAGCCAACAGTGTTATAAAACCCAGCAGTTTCTGTAACCATTCTTCTGAATCTGATCATGCCTTCAATGCTGTCATGGAACCACCATGCAGGTCCAAGTTTCATAGCTGGATAATGACCAGCTAGAGGAGCAAGTTCACGTGAATATGAAGTTTCATCAAGAGTAAAAACAATCAACGTAAAACTTTTGCTATTCCCAAATTTATTAAGCATCTCCTTAAGGTTTGCTGTGTATTCGGTTTGCATCGGGATATCACATCCTTTATCTGGCCCGAATTTCTCAAATATTATTGGATTATGATTTCGAAAGGAACCGGGATGAATCTGCATAACTAAACCATCATCAGTACTCATCTCAGCCATTTTCATAAGCATGTGGGCAGTGAATAAACCAGCATCGTCTGCAGAAGACTTTCCTTTTAACGCTCGTTGAAAAATTGCTTCAGCTTCATTTTCAGTTAATTCGTGTGTGTAAGGTGAGAATACTCCATGGTCAGTTGAAGTTGCTCCCATTGATTTAAAGAATTGTCTTCTATCTTTTAATGCTTGAATAAATTTGGAATAACTTGTGATTTCAGTTCCAACGGAAGCACTTAATAAATTCAAGTTGGCTTTCCAATTAATGTTGGTTAGATCTGTAACTCCATCAGGACGAAAACACGGCAAAATTCTTTTCTTCCAATCTGATTCTTTAATTTTTTTATGCTGGTCTAATGAATCGCTGGCTGCATCTGTAGTTGAAAGAACATCTATATTGAATTTTTCGAACAATGTTCGAGGTAAATATTCAGAGGATTGCAGTTTTTCCTGAAGTAAATCGTATATCTTCTGAGCATTCTTGCTATCCAATTTTTCCTTTATTCCAAAACCCTCATAAAATTCGTAGGTTAACCATACGCTGGATGGAGTTCCGCGAAACAAATAAAAATGATCTGCAAATATTTGCCAGATTTTTCGAGGATCACTCTCTACTTCTGTACCATCTATTGTAGGAATACCAAGAGATTCCAAAGATATTCCTTGTGAATACAACATTCTAAATAAATAATGATCAGGAATAAGGAACAGCGAAGTTGGGTTGGGAAAAGGTTTATTTTCAGCAAAGATTATTGGATCAACATGACCATGCGGACTAATGATAGGCATATCCTTAATGCTATCATATATCTCTCGGGCAATTTTTCGGACAGTTGGGTTTGGATCGAAAAATCTATCTTTATTAAATAAAAGTTCACTCATGATTTTATTTCAATTTATAATTTCAATTTGAAGTGGATTATTCAAGATCATCAGAGTTTGATTTAAGT
The DNA here is from genome assembly GCA_013388515.1 of Ignavibacteriaceae bacterium. Lineage (GTDB taxonomy): Bacteria > Bacteroidota > Ignavibacteria > Ignavibacteriales > Ignavibacteriaceae > XYD12-FULL-36-8. Next base: position 25,641 of record JACAFC010000114.1, read on the forward strand.
AATTTTTGAACTCATCTAAATTCTTTATTCCTTTCTCTTCCTGTTCCCATGCAGCACAGTAGTAATATTCAGCTTTTCCATTATCAGGTTTAAGTTTAACAATATAACTTAAATCATCTTCACTCAGTTCCGGCTGGTTTGTTGTTTTGTAGAAGAGCGCAATTCCTAATTTATCATTAGCCGAAACAAGAGTTTGATTTCCATATAAAGCAATATAAGTCCATTTACCAGCAGCATCACTTCTGAAAAATTCTGTGCCGGAATATTTTGCCAAACCAGTAACAATGTTTTTCGCTTTATCAGAAATTTCAATTTCATTTTTAGTTAACCGGCTGCCTGCAGTAATTGATAACTTCGATTCGAGATTATATTTAATTTCTCCAACCTTCCAGCCATAATAGTTAGTTTTTACTTCAGACAATAGAGCTCCATTTTGGCTAATCTCACAATAAATGCTGTCTGTTTTAGATACCATATTTACTTTGTCATTGTGCAGCATTCCAATAGAACCAATACCCAATGAGCTTCCAACTTTAAAAATGTCCATTCCCCACTCTTGCATGGAATGGTATGAATCATCTTTTGCTACTGTATCATTTATACCAACATTTGCAAGAATAAGCTGATCTTTCTTTTTTCCGAAAATATCTGTGGCATTCCGCCAATCTAGATAAAATCTGTAACCTACTTTTTCTGATTCCCAGCCTGGTCCTTCATATTTAAATAATGCATCGTGATCGGTATGAATAGCAGGCACTTTAATTTTGTTAACATTTGAAAATTTATTCCCTCTAAATCTGCCTTCATAATAAATGTTATCAAGCTTCATTGCTAATTCAGCATAAGTTCTTTTTTTAAACTCGGGCTTTTTAATTTTTTTGCCAAATAAAATAGTTAGTATTTTTTCTTGGTTCGACTCCAAATTAATAACCAGGCAAACTTGATTTTTATTTCCATTAATTTTTACAATTTGATATGGAACCAAATCATCACCGTCTTTAATTATGAAATCATCTCTTGAAAAATTGAGATCGAACTCCACGAATGCATCGGTTATTGAAATGTTATTCGGATTTTTAATTTTGATTTGAAATGATCCATTTTCATCATTGCAGCCAAGCAATGTTGATACGAATAGCATTGCTGCTATAGCAAAAAAAATTTTCATTTGGGAGTAATTGTTTTTTGAGTTGATGCGGGCAATAGTAAATAACCGAATTTATTAAATAATCGGCAATGTAATGTATGAACAAAAGATCCTGTAGTTAAACACCCTTATTAAATTTCTACTGTGATTTACGATAAATTGCTACCAGACTTTTTGAAAACAAATCCTGCATAAATGCTCATTAGCAAAGCAATAATTAATTGAATAGAGATTGGTGTAGTAATTAATCCCCCTTCAATCAACTGAGTTTGAATAAAAATATACTTAACACCATAATACAAAAGTTTAGATGCTATTATGCTAAGTAACGCTGCACTAAATACATTGACTTTGCGAATTAATAAGTAAAAGAATGTGAGATTGAAAAGAAGTTCACCGGTAATTAAAATTGCTTTTAGAAAACCGGGATGCGACGAAACCAGTAGCGAAAATATAGGCAATGTAGCAGCTATAATTAAGGCGTTCTTCTTGCCGGTATGAATCATAGCAAACAGCATTGCCAATCTCATCGGTTCCAAGTAATACAAAGGCAAAGCTGTTAAATGGGATAGTGCAGGCAAAAAGTAGATAATTGCAATAATAAGGAAATCAATTAGATATACCTTTACCATCGATTGGGAGAAGATTTCCCAAGGTAATATTTTTGCTTTATTCATATTTTGAAAATTCCTTTTTAATTAAACTCACCACTTCAGATGGATTCCATTTATTGTTAAAAACCCAAGCTGCGTTTATTTGTTCTGGAATAGGTTTTTCTTCAGCAAGTTCTAAGTTATTTTGATGCCAGCTAAAATCTCCACCTTCACGATGACAATTATAAAAATATATTCTATTTCCACCCCATCGCAATACTCTTGGAGGATTAGAGGGAGCAAAGAATATTTTCTTATCAGCCATGTTTTCTGAAAAAGTACAATTTATAAGAAAGAACTGAGCATCTCTATGAAACCTGCCAAGAGGAAAACCATTTACACCATCAAAATAACAATTACTAAGAACAAATTTATGATCTTTATTTTGACTTCCATCATGCCAAATGGATGCTGTTAAATTATGACCATAAAATCGGCTATTTTCTATAAAACAATAACCACGCGGGCAAACGTAATCAACATAACCTTCAAAAAAACAATTGTTGTGGTAATACATTCCATCATCAGTATTCCATAAAGAAACAGTATCTCCCCCATCAGCAATAATGTAACAATCTTCAATAATAATTCTTGTAACTCCCTCACCAGCTCTTATTGCAAATTGATGATCATTGTCTCCAAAAAGAGAACCATAAATGTTGCGGATTGTAAGGGAGATGAAACTAATATCGCTTACTTTGTTTTTAATATTTACAACTCCCGCACCATAGTCGTCAGGATTTTTTTCTCTCCATTTTTTCCTTAACTCAGCAAAAACAATTATTGTGCTGTCTTTATTTTCACCAACCAGTGCAACATTGCTCTTCTCGATAAAAAGCTTTTCTTTATACAATCCATTTCGAATAAATATGATAATTGTTTTGTAACTTGAATCGGGTATAGAATTTAAAGCCGATTGTATGGTTGTGAAATCGCCGCTGCCATCTTGAGCAACAATAAAATCCGGTTTTGCAAAAACCGGAAGAAAAATAAAGAGACTTAATAGAAATGATTTACAGAGTATCGAAGTCAAAACTAATTGAAACTAATTTTTAATTATTATGCAACAAGTCCGCTTAACGATTCTTTTCCTTTAATAAGCAGTCTGGTATTCAATTCAATATTTCTTGGTACAGTATAAGTGTTATTTATGATATCAAGCAGCAACTGAACTGCATGCTTTCCTAATTCTAAAGTTGGCTGATCAACAAAATTGAAGACTGATGGCACTGTATGTTTGAAGGTGTTATTACCAAAACATGTTATTTGAATATCTTGAGGAATTTTAATTCCAAGTTCGGTTGCTGCTTCATAAATCCCGATTGCTACAGGATATGTTATTGCAAAAATAGCTTTAGGCAAACTGCCGGAATTAAATATTGTTTTAAATCCTTTATAACCATCCTCTTCACCAAAACCACCTTCAACAACCCAATTTGGATTTATTGGTACTTTACTTTTTTGCATCGCATCAATAAAACCATCCATTCTTGCCTTGCCAATATTAATATGAGAATATCCGCCAACATGCCCAATTTCGGTAATTCCATTTTTAATAAAATAATTTACTGCTGAAAAAGCACCGCCTTTGTCGTTTACTGTAACACTTGGTACATTTTTAATTGGAGGAACTCTATCAATAAAAACTAAAGGAATTTTAGATTCGATTATTTTTTCAAACATCGAACAATCTTTTGTTTGCTCAGTAATTGAGATAATTAAACCATCAACGCGCATTGATAACAACGATTGCAAATGTTTCTTTTCCCGTTCTGCCGATTCTTGTGAGACGGTGATTACTGTTTCATAATTATTTTCGAAAGCAGTGTTATATATTGATTCAATTATCGAACCGAAAAAGAAATGTGCAATTTTGGGTATTACTAATCCTATAATGTTTGATTTTCTGGCGGAAAGGTTTTTAGCCATAAAGTTTGGTACATAACCGTATTTATCAGCAAGTTCGCGAACACGTACTTTAGTTTCTTCCGATATATCCGGATGATTTCGTAAAGCTTTAGAAACAGTAACTTTAGAAACCTTTAATTTTTTAGCAAGGTCTTCAAGTTTTACAGCTTTTATTCCGCGAACCATATTGTTTTTACACTAAATAAAAAATTATTTAACATCCTTTTCAAGTTCAATTGCTGCTAGTATGTATGGTCCATAACCCTTAAAATCATTCGTGCGTTTTGGCTCACTTATGTAGTATTCAAAACTGCCATCACGATATGGATTACCACCTAAACCTCCAACTGAACAAACATTATTTAGATACAAAAATCCATTTGAATCTATTGTTACCAATTTACCGGATAGTGATTCGAAAGATTCTTTTGCTATTTTAAGATACTCTTTATCTAAATATCCCTTGTTAGCTCCTTTAGCAAAACTATAAATAAACATTAAAGATGCCGAAGCCTCGATATAATTTCCATTTAGATTGCCTTTATCAAGCACTTGAAACCACAATTTTGTTTCAGCATCACGAAACGATTTCAAACTCTCGGATAAATTTACAAATATCCTAAGTAAATCATTTCTTCTTGGGTGGTCTTGAGGAAAAATTTCCAAAACATCAACCAATGCCATTATAAACCAGCCATTTGATCTTCCCCAAAAATTGGGTGATCTGCCGGTATTTGGATCAGCCCACTTTTGAGATTTTGATTCATCCCAACCATGATAATATAACCCAGTCTTCTCATCTTTTAAATGTTTGTGGATATATAAAAATTGATTTGCAATGTCGTCAAATGAACCTGATTCATCAAACATTTGGGCGTACTTGGCATAAAACGGTTCTGCCATGTACAATCCATCAAGCCACATTTGGTACGGATAGATTTTCTTATGCCAGAAACCGCCTTCATTAGTCCTTGGATGAAGACTTAGTTGTTTTCTTAAAGTGTCGGCCGCCTTCTTGTACTTTTCTTCCTTCACATCTGCATATAATCGAAGGAGTGTTTTACCTGGAGTAATATTATCGATGTTAAAATCAACCAGTTTGTAAGTTTTTATATTACCATCATTTTCTACATAATAGTCAATATTCTTTTTCAGATAATCAAAATATTTTTTGTTGTTAGTATGCACCCACATTTGATAAAAAGCTTCATACATTAAACCTTGTTCGTAATTCCACTTATAACTTTTAGCTTCGCTTCTATAAGCAATTGTATCGGGAAACAACTTTAAAAAATTATCTGCAATTTGAACTGAAGAGAACTGTTCACTCGATTGATTTACTGCACTGCCGCATGAGGAACAGAAAGCAGCTCCAATAATCATTGGAATGATTAGAGATATGCTAATAAATATTTTGGATTTACTGCTCATCAATCATATCTCCACCGAATAGTACTTTATCAAATTGAGGATCAATAACATTTTCCATCACATTCTTGTACTTAACATTTGCAAACCGACAGTCTTTTATTGAAAGATTTAATAATGGAGAACGGTTATATGCTTTTATCCAAAGAGCGTATTTACTTTTTTGAGATTCGACTTTTTCCAGCAAAATATTTTTTACTTCAGGAATAAACTGCCCTGCATCTCCTTCTTAATAAAAATAATCTATTTTAAGAACTGCCTCACTAACTTCCCCAACTTTTAGATTTCTGATAAAAATATTCTCAATTACACCGCCTCGAACAGAATTTGTTTTTATCCTAATTGCTCTTTCAAGGTTTGGACTGCTCATTGTACAATTTTCAGCGTAGACATTTTTAACACCCCCAGAAATTTCACTGCCAATTACAACTCCGCCATGACCTTCCTTCATTGTGCAATTTTGGATTACTATATTCTCGCTGGGAATATTTATTCTCCTCCCATCATTGTTACGGCCAGATTTTATAGCTATACAATCATCTCCCGTGTTAAAGTAACATTTATTGATATGTACATTTTTTGAGCTTTCAGGATTACACCCATCATTGTTTGGGCCTAATCCTTCAATAGTCAAGTTACTTATTGTCACGTTTTCGCAGAGCACGGGATTAATAAACCACATCGGTGAGTTCTTAAATGTTATTCCATCAACTAAAACATTTTTACATTTGTAAGGTTGAAACATATTAGGCCGCAAATAATATCCATCACCAAAAATTCTTTTTTCAGGAGGAATATTATTTTCAGCCATTTCAAATAACTTTTTTCTTCCTTGTTTCTGATTTGGCATACCTTCGCTCCAACCATCTTCTTTATTACCTTTCCAGCTCCACCAGTTATCATTGCTTGCATTTCCATCAATCATACCGCTTCCTGTGATTGCAATATTCTCTTCTCCAAATGCATAAATTTGCGGAGAATAATTCATGCACTCTACACCTTCCCATCTAGTAAATACAACCGGAAGATATTTTTCAGGGTTAGTTGAAAATGTTAGTACTGCATCTTCACTTAAAAATAAATTAACATTGCTCTTTAAATAAATTGGTCCCGTTAAATAATTCCCTTCACTTATCATAACATACCCGCCGCCATTTTTGAAACATTCATTTATTGCCATTTTGATTGCTTCAGTGCAGTCGGTTTTTCCATCACCAATTGCTCCATAATGCTCAACATTAAAATATTGCTTGGGAAAATATGGAACGGTAATTTGATTAAGTATTTCATACGCTTCAGCCCATGGTTCGGCAAGTATTTCAGATTGTGAAAAACTTGAACCTGCAAACAAAAACGTAATAATAACTAAATAATTTTTGAACTTAATGATACTTTGCATTTACTTTATCAATGAAATCTTTATTGAAGATAAATGATTATTTGTCGATAACCTTACAATATAAATTCCAGCCGAAAGGAACTGATCATTTTCTGCTTCAGCAGACCAATCGACTTCATAATCTCCAGCGTTTTGATACTCATTTATAAGTTCAGTTAGCTTCTCGCCAAGCAGATTAAATATTTCAAGCTTGACATTCTGAGGAAAATCTAAATGATAAACAAATTTTGTTGATGGATTAAATGGATTTGGATAGTTCTGCAGTATTCTAAAATCATCCATAATTTTTTCAGAAATGATTTTACTGGGCATTCCATTTTCAAAAGCTCCTAAATCCGGTGCACTTCCATTAAATGGTAAACCAATATTCGTTCCCGCATCTATTAAATCACTACCGGCAGCAAGATGAAAAAAAGCAATGTCAGGAAGACTTCCGTCACTTTTGCGAGAACTTTTAACTCCAAGTGTGTCTAAAGAAATAAAATCTCCAAAAGTCACTATAAATGGACTTTGCCAGCTGTTCGTTTGTTGAATAACAAAACTGCCTAACGATCCGTAACTTCCAACCGAGATACAATTAGCAATGATTGCTGTTTTTCCAGCGTTCAATTCAGTAGAGATAGAATAATTAGTTCCATTTCTGTAAGCGGAACAATTGTAGATTGTCATAGCACCTTTGTTACTATTCTGATCAAAGCCCCTAACCCTATTATCAAATGCCAAACAATTTACTAACGAAAAATTATGCATCAATGTTTTATCATCACTTCCACCCATTTTATATCCATTGCCATTACCCGAACTTGCACTTCCATCCTTTAAATAGCCGTTGGCAAAACACCAGCAATTTTCCAAAGTTGTATTCACATCATTATTTCCACGCATGTAGCCATCCCAGCCGTCATCAGAATTTTGCCAGGCTCGGCATCCATAAAAATAATTGTTTGTTCCAACGTCAAGTTTTGGAGCAAATCCATCAGCATTGCCTTGAGTAAGATCAGCATTAAAATATGAATCGCAGTTAATTATTTGATTATTAGATGCACCATTTCCCAGCTGCAGACCAGTATCCTTGTTTTCGTAAAAGGCACAAAACTCTATTCTATTGTATGAACCGGAAATATGCATTCCATTATCACCAGCACCTTTAATATCAAATCCTTTCAAATACCAATAACTTCCGCTTAGACTAATACCACGATTACTGCTATTTACATCCATTGAAGAAAAATCTAGAATAGGTCTTTCTTCATTGTATGCAAACAGATGATATTTTTGTTCCTCACTTCCATTTAAGGAAATACTAATTTTGGTTGAGAGATTGTAGATACCACCTTTTAAATAAATAGTATCTCCTGGCTGAACTTTTGTAATTGCTAATGCAATACTTTTTAATGGAAAATCAAAGCTCCCTGAGTTTGTATCATCGCCATTTGGTGATACATAAATTCCAGCTGATGTAAAATTATATACCAAAAAAATAAATAAGAAAACTTTAATCTGTGAATGCATGTTAAAATTGAGAACCAACGAATTTTAATATGGTAATCAAATAGGAAAGAGCACCCAGCTTTAGCTGGATGCTCCATCCATCCTAACTACTTCATGATCATCATCTTTTTTACAGCGGTAAAATTTCCAGAGTCTAATCTAAAAAGATAAACCCCTGATGCTAAATCCGAAGCATTGAAATTTATCTCATGATATCCGGCCAGTAATTCTTGTGAAAGCAAGGTTGCCACTTTTTGTCCAAGAATATTATACACAGTTAAAGTAGTTTTTGCTGCACTCTCAAGAGTAAAAGATATCTTAGTTGAAGGGTTAAACGGATTTGGATAGTTTTGATTCAACTTAAATGTTGTTGGCATGTTATCCATGTGGTCATCAACATCTGTAGCTACCCACAATTCCCATTCAGCTTTTTTGGAAGGGAACCAGTTCAAATCACCAGCAGGAAAACCACCCTGTGCACCAGTATATGCCATTGCTGATGTTGAGTAAGATGCATCCAATGTGTCTCGATAATACTGGATTACCCTTCGGTCATAATCATCCGTCGTCTTATCAAATACTGATCCCGGCGTGTTCTTTGTTCT
>JACAFC010000058.1 GCA_013388515.1 Ignavibacteriaceae bacterium
AAGGGTGATCAATTTTGCCCATGGCCTGTTGTAAAACGTGTTATTAACACTTTGCAGGACAAAAACGTAAATAAATTTAATCTTATAACCGACTTGGAAGCGGATCCTAACAAATTAAAAGGAATCTAAATTATGGCTGAATTAGAACAGAAAGAGGTTGGGAAAAAAGGGAAAAAGAAGGGTCGGAAAAAAATGTCTACAAGAATTGACCTTACACCAATGGTCGATCTTGGGTTCCTTCTAGTCACTTTTTTCATGTTAACTACAACCTTTAGCAAACCGCAAACTATGGAAATAAATATGCCGGTTAAACCTAAAGGTGAGATAAAAGAAGAAGAACAAAATGCACTCAAAGCATCTAAAGCCTTCAACGTTCTCATCGGAGGTGATAACAAAGTATATTGGTATCGTGGTCTACCCACAGAGCCAATTGAAGAATTAACACTTACTAATTATACTGCGGATGGATTAAGAAAAGTTCTACTTGAAAGAAATGCCTCCATCCCAGATATGGTTGTACTAATTAAACCAACAAATGATGCTAGTTACAAAAACGTGGTTGATGTTTTAGATGAGATGAATATATCTAATATTAAAAGATATGCACTTGTTGATATTTCGCCGCAGGAAATTGATTTAATTAAAAACTTATAAAAATTACTATTTATAATGCTATGACACAAGAATTATCTCTAAAAATGGACCTTGACGAGCTTGTATTCGCTAAAAAAAATAAAGAATATGGTGCTTACAAGCTTAGAAAGGCTTATAAAAAATATCTTTCAATTGCCATGTGGCTTGCCATCTTATTTTTCATTTTGGTAACCACAGGCCCTTCGATATATGAGGCTTTTACACCAAAAGAGGATTTGGCACTTAAGAAAAAAAGAGTAGTTCAAATTTCTCAATTAGCCGAACCTCCATCTATTGGTGAAAAAAAGGAAATTGAACAAGTTGAGGCACCACCGCCTCTCAAATCAACTATAAAGTTTACACCCCCTGTAGTAAAACCTGATGAACAAGTAAAAGATGAATATATTCCTACTGTTGAGGAATTAAAGGAAGTTGATCCCGGAACCAAAACTCAAGAAGGCAGCGCAGAAGGTGTTGACTACAGTTTGATCGAGGTTGAGGAAAAAGTTGTTGAGGAACAAAAAGAGGAAGCACCAACATATTTCGTTGCTGTGGAAGAAATGCCTGAACCCATTGGCGGTATAGCAGCTATTCAAAGCAAAATAGTATATCCGGAAATTGCTAAACGAGCCGGTGTCGAAGGAAAAGTATATATACTTGCTTTCGTTAATGAACATGGAGATGTTACAAAAGCTGAAGTGATCAAAGGATTGGGTGCTGGTTTGGATGAGGCTGCTCTGGGTGCTGTAAAACAAACCAAGTTTAAACCAGGAAGACAACGTGGTGTTCCTGTAAAAGTTCAAGTTTCAATTCCAATTGTATTTAAACTTCAATAAAATTGAACTTTCTTTCTGGTATTAGCTTTTTGATGGCACTTATATATGTAAGTTTTGGGATATATGTTTTGGCAGCGAAAAATATTTTTCTCTTTAACTCCTGGCAGAAGACGGGTTTTGCTTTACTGTTGTTAAGCTATGGTCTTTTCAGATTCTACAGAACAGTAAAAAAAATGAAACAGCAGAAAATGGAGGATGAAAACAATGAAGAATAGGCTAGTCCTTATTTGCTCTATAATCCTTTCATTTCTCTTTTTTAGATGTAGCAACTCTGATACTCCAACTACTGGCAAATTAACAATTTCAGTAGATGAAACATTCAAGCCGCTAATCGAATCCGAAATTGACACATTTCATGGAATCTATTCCTATACTGAAGTTAAAGCTGATTACAAAGCTGAAATGGATGTATTTAATGATTTAATGAATGATAGTGTAAGATTAATAATTGTACCAAGAAAGTTAAACTCTGAAGAGACAAAAATATTTGAGCAGTGGGAAATTGTACCTAAGGTTACAAAAATAGCGTACGATGCGGTTGCAATTATTGGCAGCCTAGATTTAAAAGATTCAACTCTTAATTTATCTGAAATAAACAAATTAATTTCCGGCAGCGATTTACCCAACTTTAAGAATATAAATGTTGTTTTCGACAATAATAATTCTAGCACATTGAAGTTTTTAATGGAAAAAACTCAGTGTAAACAGCTATCATCTAGATGTTATGCACTGAATTCAAACAATGCTGTTATTGATTATGTTTCGAAACAAAAAAACTGTTTGGGCGTAATTGGTGTTAATTGGATTAGCGATAGAGATGATACAACTAACCTAAGTTTTTTAAAATCGGTTAGAGTATTTGAAATATCAAATTCCGACAATTCAGAAGCTTATAAACCTTATCAGGCTTATATAGCCCAAAAAGCGTATCCATTGTGGCGTGAGGTTTATATAATCAGTAAAGAAGCTTATACTGGACTTGGCACTGGGTTTACCGCTTTTGTTGCCAGTGAACGTGGACAAAGAATCGTGCTAAAATACGGATTAGTTCCGGCAACAATGCCTGTAAGGCTTGTTGAAATAATAAATGAAGAAATAACAGAATAAATGGATATAAAAATGTTTAGAAAAAATTCTTTATACTGCCTCTTGATTATCTTTGTTTTAAGCACATTATCGAGTGCTCAAGATATTTCTCAGGGAATAAAATTACTAAAAAGTGAAAAATACGAAGCAGCAAAAACTTATTTCACTTCTTTAACGACTAATCCTAAACTTGCCCCTCGAGCTTATTTTCAACTTGGTGAACTTTATTTGATGTTAGAGAAAGTTGACTCTGCTAAAATATGTTTTACCAAGGGAATTGAGGCAAATAAAGAATTTGCGCTTAATTATTGCGGTTTGATTAAACTTAATATTTTAGATGGCAACACTTCAGAAATTGCTAAAAACGAAGAACTTGCCTTGGATTATAGTAACGAAAAAGATCCAGAAGTTTACTTAGTTATGGCGGAAGGTTATTCAAAAATCAAGGATTATGCAAAGGCTGTACCTCTTCTGAACAGAGCATTGGAGCTAAACAAACAATATTTACCAGCTTACATTGCATTAGGTAAAATTAATTTGGAAAAAAGTGAAGGTTCTGAAGCAGTAAAAAATTTCCAGAAAGCAATTGACATCGACGGAAAAAATCCTGAAGCCTTGACTTGGAAGGCAAAAATTTACGTTTTAATTAATAACTATGATGGAGCTATTGCCTTACTAAACGAGGCTATTGTTGCAGATCCAACATATGCACCTGCTTATAACGAGTTAGCTGAAATTTACTACACAAAAAAAGATTATGCTAAAGCTGCTGAGAATTATTCACTTTACATGGATAACTCGGAAGTAACACTGGAAAAAAAGAAAAGACTAGCTTCAATCTTATACTTAAGCAAAGATTATAAAAAAGCTATTGAGTTATCTGAAGAGTTAATTAAAACTTCCCCAGACAATTTATATTCAACTAGAATTCTTGCTTACTCTTATTTTAGACTGGAGGATTACAAAAATAGTCTTAATAATTTCCAAAAATTATTTGAAATGCCTTCAGTCGACTTTTTAGCGACTGATTATGAAAATTATGGAAATCTTCTCAGCAAAACTGGAAATGATTCATTAGCGGCAATATACCTTACCAAAGTGGTTGACATGGATAGTACGAGAAAGGACATTTTGAGTGACATCTCTGTATTATACTTTAAAAATAAAAAGTGGGATGGAGTTATTGCCACATTAGAGAGAAAAAATCAGCTTAAAGCTCAAGAGTATTTTGATCTAGGAAAAGCCTACTATTTTACTCAAAACTATCCGAAAGCTGATTCAGCATTTAATATTCTTGTTTCGAAAGTTCCAGAGTTGGGTATTGCTTACTTCTGGCAGGCTAGAGTAAAAACAAATTTTGATCCTGAATCCGATCAGGGCCTTGCACAACCTTATTATGAAAAATTTCTTACACTAGCAGCACAGGATTCAGCCAAACTTAAAAAAGAATTTATTGAAGCTTATTCATATTTAGGTTACTACCACTACATCAAAGAGGATAATGCAAAATCGCTTGAGTATTGGCTAAAAGTTGAAGCACTTGATCCAGAAAATGCCCAAGCAAAAGCTGCGATTGAACAAATGAAGAAAAAAAGATAGCTTTGATTTTAATTATAAAAAAGCCCGACAATTTTCGGGCTTTTTAGTTCCTAAATGGTTATATATTATTTCTTTGTTCCCTTTTGCTTGGCTTTTAAATAATCTAATTGAGCTTGAGCAGCCTTTTTATATGTTGCATCTTTAACTGCTACTGTAAAGAATTCTACGGCTTTACTATCCTCACCTTTATTGAGATGAATCATACCTTTATAATATGCAATGGCTTCATCTGTAACAGTTTTTTGTACTGATTTAGCATTATCTAACGCTGTAACTGCATCATTATATTTCTTCTTTTCAATATAAGCCTTAGCTAATCCAAAATATGCGGCATCACTTGGTGAATTACTTATAGATTTTAACATCCAATCAATCGACTGATCGTACTTTTTATCTTTGAATGCATTATTCCCAGCAGCTAAATAAGTTTTTGAAATGGATTCCGGAATACTTTTTTTAATATTTTCATTTGTAGTTACAAGCATTGCTTTTTCGTAACTTTTTATTGCACCATTATAATCTTTGTTCACAATCTGTAAACTAGCAAGAGCAACATAACCAATATCAAATGAATCATTTAATGCAACAGAAGATTTCAATACCTCTTCTGCCTCCTTGTTTTTTGTCAATTTAGATAGGACCAAACCTTTTTGATATAAGTATTTGGGGTCTTTAACAATTGCAAAAGCTTGATCGTATAATTGAATTGCTTCTTCAAATTTACTCTGTTTATTTAGCTCATTCCCTTTATTGTAAAGCTCGATGGATTTTGCGTTAACTGCAAATTTAATTGATTCTTCACCTTCAGTCTTAACCTTAACGTCCTTTGAAACTTCGACAACTTTTTTAAAATCATTTATAGCTAAATCATACTCTTTTAAGGCTAAATTTGCATTACCTGATGCCATCCAACCCATGTCATAGTTTGAGTTAAGTTTAGTGCACTCATTGAAGCTATTTCTAGCATCTGAGACTCTGCCAAGTTTAAGATTTGCTTGGCCCTGCAAGTAGAATATTCGATAATCTTTGGCAGCAGACAAACTAGAATCAAGTGATTTCAAAGCGTCTTCATACTGTTCTGTTTTCATAAACTGAACAGCTGAGTTATAGTATGTGGCAGCTTTTGGATCCATGGGTTCAACTGAATTATTTTCAGTTTGCTGGGCTTTCCCAAAATATGATGCAAAAAACAATATCAGAATTGCTAAAAAAGCAGTTTGTTTCATAAAACCTCTGAAAAATTTTAATTTATTTGATAGATTAAATACATGTGAAATATAAACAATCAATGATTTAATTATCAAGAATAAAATATGTGTTTCATTTAACATGTTGTACAGCTCATTAGATTTGCACTCAGACCATCAAAAAATGCTAATTCAGATTGACCGATGATTACTATTGAACCAATATTTTATGCATTTGGTGTGATAATGAATATTTAATTAAATTAACTGCCAACTTACAAAACACTGTGTATTCAATTCAAAGGAAACAAATGAACCTTAAGGAAAAAATAAATAATGACTTAAAAGATGCCATGAAAGCTGGGGATAAATTAAAACTTGAAACCGTTAGGTCTATTCGAGCATTAATTCTCGAATTTGAAAAAAGTGGAGCCGGAAAGGAATTAACTCAAGACGATGAAGTTAAAATGTTAAGCACAGCAGTTAAAAAAAGAAAAGATTCAATAGAGCAGTTTAGAAATGCCGGTCGTGGAGAACTAGCTGTAAAGGAGGAGAAAGAATTAGAAATACTTTTAACTTACTTGCCAAAACAATTAAGTGAAGAAGAAATTTATTCCGAGATAAAACGTCTAGCTGCAGAAATTGGTGCAACTTCAAAATCGGATTTTCCAAAATTAATGCCTTTAGTTATGAAAGAATTAAAAGGCAAAGCCGACGGCAAATTGGTTAAAAGCATTGTAGAAAAAATACTGCTGTAAAAGTGACCATTATTGATATACTAATAATAATTTCTTTACTTGCTGGGTTCATCTTAGGCTATAAGGATGGATTTGTCCGTAAGTTAATTGGTTTGATAGGATTGGCTGTGGCAATTTATTTAACGGTACTCTTTGCAGCTCCAGTAGGTAAATTCATTGAAATGACCCTTGATATAGAGTTTTATCTTTCTGAGATCATAGGCGGGGCAGTAATCTTTATTGTTATTATGATCATTATATCAGTAGTAAAGCGAATAGTTCATCCGTTCGATAAAGTGAATAACCTTCTCAATCAGATTATGGGCGGTGTAATCGGTTTGGTTCAAGTAAGTTTTTTTCTAAGCGCAGTTTTTATCATTCTGAAAGTTTTTAACATTCCGGATAAGGAAACCGGTAAATCAGCATTTGTATATCCAACTGTTTATAGTATCATACCTAGGACTATAGACTATCTGCAGGAATATACGCCCGAATCTCGTAAAATCATTAAAGATTTCATTAACGAAAAAGACTCTATCTGATGAGTTCCAAACTAGCGCTGCAAAAACTGGAATTCTCCAAAATTCTTAATTTTATAGCAAATTACTGTGTTACAGAAAAAGGCAAGAATAAGGTATTAGAGCTTGTACCAACAACAGATTTATATTTAATTAAAGAGAATGGTTCATTAGTACAAGAAGCAAAAGAAATACTCACAAAAACTACAAATCCACCATTAGATTATTTGCCAAACCTTGATCCAATCCTTGCACAAACAATTGTTGAAGGTTCATACTTAGATAGTAAGCAAATTTTGGAAGTTCTTAAACTTGTCACAATGTCTAGAATTTTATTTCAATTCTTTAAAGAGAATATTGGTGAAAACTCCAAATTGGAACCGATTTGTAGACAATTATATATTGATAAAGTCTTTGAGAATTACATACATAAAATTTTTACTGAAAATGGAGAAATAAGAGATAATGCGAGTTCTATTCTCTCTGAAATACGTAAAGAAATTCGAGCAAGAAAAGATGATTTAATTAACTCAGTTAATAAAATTGTTAAACAACTTAAAACTGATAACCTTGTGAGGGAGGATTATGTCACTCTTAGAGATGGAAGAATAGTACTTCCAGTTAAAGCAGAGCACAAAAGACATATTCGTGGTTTCATTCATTCTGAATCGGCTACGGGTCAAACTGTTTATATTGAGCCCGAAGAAACCCTTGAACTAAATAATGAAATAATATCTCTAACCTTCGCAGAAAAAAGAGAAATTGAAAGAATTCTTAAAGAAGTAACTAAGAAAATAGCTGAGATAAGCACGCAATTAAGAATTAGTCTTGAGGCAATTGCAATAATCGATTCAATTTTTAGCCGGGCTAAATATTCGATTGAAACCTTAGGATGTTTTCCAAGCATAGACTGTGAAAAACCAATCAAAATTGAAAATGCTAGACACCCGATTCTTCTTAAGAAATTAGGACGAGAGAAAACAGTTCCTTTGAGTTTAATCCTTCAAGATAGGAATGTAATTTTAATTACTGGTCCGAATGCTGGAGGAAAGACTGTTGTTCTTAAAACTGTTGGACTTTTACACCTTATGCTCAATTCTGGGATCCATGTTCCTTGTGATCCTGATTCAAATTTTCATTTTATAAAAAATGTTTTAGTCGATATAGGAGATGAACAATCTCTAGAAGATGATTTATCTACTTTTAGTTCGCATTTGTCAAATATAAACACAATCCTAAGCTCTGCTTCCGAAAATTCATTAATACTGCTTGATGAAATAGGTACAGGCACTGATCCTGCAGAAGGCTCAGCTTTGGCAGCAAGTGTTTTATTGCAGCTTAAGGAAAAGAATGCCATTGTGTTAGCAACAACTCACCATGGCGATTTAAAAATTATGGCTCATGACATGGAAGGTTTTGAAAATGCCGCTATGGAATTTGATCATAAAAATTTGAAACCAACCTACAAGTTTAAACAAGGTATTCCAGGTTCAAGTTATGCTTTTGAAATTGCGAAGCGGATCGGCCTGCCGGATAGCTTAATGATAAACGCGAGAAAGTACTTAAACTCTGATAAATATAATATTGAAAACTTTTTGATCAAACTGGAAGAAAAATCTCAGGAATTGGAAATTCAACTTCAAAATGCCGTTGCAGAAAATACTAAGTTAAACGAGCTTTCGAAATATTTCAAAGAAAACATTGATAAGTTAAATAAAGAAAAAAAAGAAATAATCAGAAAAGCAAAAACTGAAGCAGATGAATATCTGAAAGATTTAAATAGGAGATTTGAAAAGATCATCAAAGATTTGAGAGAGTCGAATGCAAAAAAGGAGATTATTAAATCTTCGCAAGAAGTTATAACACAATTAAAAGAAAAGAATAAAACTATATTTTCAGAAAGTTTAGATGTTAAAGCCGTTTCCGAAAACCTATTAGTTGGTGATTATGTCCAAATTAAAAATACCCAAACAAAGGGAGAAATCCTGGAAATCGTAAAAGATAAAGCCACAATCCTTTCAGGAGATATGAAAATTAAAGCACCAGTTGAGGAATTAGTTAAAGTTAAGCGAGAAAAGACTACCCTGGGCAGCCATATCAAACTAAATACAAATTTTCCTTCCTATCGAATAGATATCCGTGGTGAAAAAGCTGCTGAAGCAGAATTTGAAGTGGTAAAGTTCATTGATGAAGCAATGGTTGGTGGTTTAAAGAGAATTGAAATTTTACATGGTAAGGGGACAGGTGCCTTAAAAAAAATGGTAAAAGATGTATTAAAGTCTCATGAACACGTTGCTTCATTTGCGTTTGCTCCTATTGAACAAGGAGGCGATGGTATTACAGTTGTAGATCTAAAATCTTAACAAAATATTATTTAAAAAAAATAAGTGTTTAATAAAATATTAATAGCAAATAGAGGAGAAATTGCTGTTCGGGTTATACGAGCCTGCAAAGAACTTGGAATTACTGCAGCGGCTGTATTCTCGGATGCGGATAGAACTGCTTTACATACCATTTTAGCTGACGAATCATATTATATTGGGCCTTCTCAAGCTTCTGCGTCATATCTTAATAAAGAAAAAATTATTGAAGTTGCAAAACAGATAAATGCCGATGCCATTCATCCTGGCTATGGATTTTTATCAGAAAATCCGGATTTCATTAAATTGGTTGAAGACTCAGGAATTATATTCATTGGTCCATCATCGGCATCTGTTAAAATGATGGGTAATAAAACCGAAGCAAGAGCCTTGATGAAAATGAACAATGTCCCCATAGTTCCCGGAACTACAAAACCCATTAAAAATGCTGAAGAAGGAATACAGCGTTCATTGGAAATTGGATTTCCGGTTCTCTTAAAGGCATCGGCTGGCGGCGGGGGGAAAGGAATGAGAAGAATTAATAGTAAAGATGAGTTTATTGACAATTACGATGCTGTAAAGCGAGAATCTGCTAAAGCCTTTGCTAACGATGATGTATATATCGAAAAATTAATTGTTAATCCTCGTCATATAGAGGTACAAATTTTAGGTGACAAATTTGGCAACTATGTGCACTTGTTTGAGCGTGAATGTTCAATTCAACGAAGGCATCAAAAAATTATTGAGGAAGCCCCTTCACCTTTTGTAGATGATGTTACCCGTGATAACATCACAAGATCAGCACTAAATGCAGCCAAAGCTTGCAGCTATTATAATGCAGGCACGATTGAATTCTTAATGGATTCTGAAAAAAATTTTTACTTTTTGGAGATGAATACTCGTATTCAAGTTGAACATCCAGTTACCGAAATGATTACCAGTAGGGATTTGGTGAAGGAGCAGATAAGGATTGCATCTGGTGAAAAGCTATCTTTTACACAAAATGATTTAAATATTCATTGTCATGCCATCGAAGTACGAATATATGCCGAAGATCCTGAAAACAATTTTCTACCTTCAACCGGGATGATCGGTAATTATAGTGAACCTTCGGGATTTGGAGTAAGAGTAGATCCTGGAGCTTGCAGCGGATCCACAGTTACAATGTTCTATGACCCTATACTTTCAAAATTAATTTGCTGGGATAGTTCAAGAGAAAATGTTATCAAAAAAGCTTTAAGAGCATTGAGTGAATTTAATATTACAGGAATAAACACTAACCTGGCTTTTCTAATTAGTGTTTTAAATAACAAGAATTTTATTGAAGGCAATTTTGATATAAATTTTTTGGAAAGGGAAGGGTTTTTATTAAGTAATTTAACAAATCAAAGTGCTAACGAGTTGCATCGAGCGGCTACAATTGTTGCTGGAATATTGAAACTAAAAACAAACGTTGTTCCGGAAAAACTTCCAAAAATTCATAATGATTGGTTAAGTCAGAATTATGAATGAATTTATCCTCTCGCTGAATGGCAAAAAATCTCTACTTGAATTTAAATCCGATACAAAAGTGGTTTTTAATGGCGAAGAATTGAATTTTGAAATATTTGAGTTAGTAAATAATGTTTATTTCTTGAGAATTGAAGAAAAATTATACAAATTTACATGTACGCATATAAAGAATGAAAATATTGTACTATATTCGAACAACGAGAAATATGAATTCACTGCACTTACTAGGCTGCAGGATAAAGCAAAAGAATTATTATCTCAGAAAAAGGATTATCACCATTTATTGGAAATTAAGGCACCCATGCCTGGAATGATTTTAAAAATCAAGAAACAAATTGGTGATGAGATTAATCAGGGTGAACCAGTTTTAATATTAGAAGCTATGAAGATGGAGAATGAGATAAGGTCTCCAGGAAAAGGCATACTTAAACAAATATTTGTCAGAGAGGGTAATACGGTCGAGAAAGGTACAATTCTCTTCTCTATACAAAATTAGGGGCAATTATTAATAAACTATATCTATAACTTAGAAATAGGAGGTCATTTGAAAACTCTCTTTCTATTTATCTTTTTGCTATTGTTGTCCTTTCGAAGCAGCACATTAGCCGGAGGATTTCAATTAAACGAGCATGGTGCAAAGCCAATGGGAATGGGCGGTGCATATACCGCTATTGCTAACGATGCATCGGCGATTTATTGGAATGGGGCTGGTTTAACTCAGCTTGCAGGAACTCAATTAATGCTTGGAACTGCATTAATTACTCCAATTTCCTCATTTCGTGGTGTGTCACCCAGTATAACTGAATATAAAATGCAAAAACAAACATTTTATCCAAGTCATCTTTTTGCAGCATTTCGAGCTAATGAAAAAATAGTCTGGGGTATAGGCTTCACAACTCCGTTTGGTTTAGGCACAAAATGGGATGAAGACTGGATTGGCAAATATTTAGCTGTTGAAACTGAACTTATGACTTTTGCCTTAATGCCAACTTGGGCTTACAGCATTACCGATAATTTATCAATAAGTGCCGGATTCCAGTATAGTTTTGCAACAGTTACAATAACAAGAAAGAACTCGCAAGCACCTTTTACTGGCGATGCTTTCATTACTCTTGAAGGTGATGATAAAGAAGCATTTGGTTATCAATTTGGAGTTATGTATAAGCCAACATGCAATCTGTCTATTGGTGCATCCTTTCATAGTGAAGTCGATTATAAGTTTAAAGGAAAAGCCAACGCTGAAGGCGCTCAACAATTACTCGATGCTAAAAGAATACCTAATGATGCAGATATTTCTGCCGAGTTAACAACTCCTATGAATATTGCAGTAGGACTGGCTTATACGCCTGTTTCACAATTAACCTTGAGTTTAGATTATCAGTTTATTGGCTGGTCAAGTTATGATGAATTAGCTGTTAATTTTGAAGATCCTGCTTATACTGATTTAGCTAGCCCAAGAGATTACAAAGATACCTACATTGGCAGGTTTGGATTAGAATATAGACTTTCACCAGCTTTATCGCTTCTTGGTGGTGTTTATTATGATAATATACCTGTTTCACAATCAAAGGTTAACCCATCTCTACCGGATGCAAATCGACTAGGGTTCAGCGGCGGTTTTGATTTCAAATTATCATCCAAGCTAGGAATTTCTGCTTCCTATTTATTTATTCGTAATGAAGAGACAACTATTACTAATTCTGAAGAAAATTATACTGCAGGTATATCACCGTTTAACGGTACGTATAATTCAATTGCGAATATTTTCTCGTTAAGCTTATCTTATAATTTTTAAGGAAGGAGAGATGATTATGAAAAAGAAATTTTTAATTGGAATTGCACTAATTCTAATTTCAGTACTTTTTATTTCGTGCGAGGATCGAACTGAATTAACTGCACCAACATCTGCTTCACCAAATTTGGGAGCAGTCAATTTTACCAGCTTCGTCTCTATCGGAAATAGTTTAACTGCAGGATATCAATCCGGGTCATTGTACGAGAGCGGTCAGAATTATGCTTTCGGTAATTTAATTGCAAAGCAAGTTGGTGCCAGCTATGCTCAACCGATTATTTCTGATCCTGGAATAAAAGGCAGAATTGAGATTAAATCCCTCAATCCATTTACTTTAACATATAATCAAAATGCAGGAACTCCTACCAATATTTCTCATCCTGTTCCTTATAATAATTTAGGTATTCCCGGTATTGTGCTTGCTGATGTTATGAATGCAACTGAAACAGTGAATTCATACTCAAAAAGTGCAGCGATAGACCTAGTTTTAAGAAAACTTGGAATGACACAATTTACTCAAGCAAAAATTCAACAGCCAACATTTATAAGCCTTTGGATTGGTAACAATGATGTGCTTGGGTTTGCAACAAGTGGTGGTGTAAAACCAACAACTCCAACAGATGCGAATACTTTTGCATTTTTATACTCCCAGTTAGCAGATAGTATTGCTGCATTAGGAGCAAAAGTTGTGGTTGCCAATATTCCAGATGTAACTACAATTCCGTTCTTTACAACTGTTGGACCTGGTGTTGCCCAAAAATTGAGCTCGTTAGGAATTGCTGGAATATATTACCAAGCCCATGGTCAATATAATGGAACTGTATTACCGGTATCTGCTCTAGCTAATTTTAGTGCTTTGATGACACTTACAGGTTCAAACTATACAAGTTATCTTGGTATTCCTAGTGGAAAGTTCTATAAAGATTATGGTGTTGATATTAGTCCATTATTAGCGGCTGGTATTTTAGATACAACTCAAGTATTCGGGTTGCATCCAAAGAATCCATGGCCGGATGCATTAATCTTAGATCCAACTGAGATAGCAACTGCTAAAAGTACAACTAATGCATTTAACAATACCATAAGTGCTGTTGCAAATGCAAAAGGGTTTGCGTTTGTAAATATTAATTCCATATTTAATCAAATACGAGCCGCTGATTTTACTGGAGGTACAGTGTATGATGGTGTAGTATTTACTACTACATTTGTAAGCGGTGGATTATTCAGCCTCGATGGCGTTCACCCAACTAGCAGAGGACAAGGAATTCTTGCGACGGAGTTCATAAAAGCAATTAATGCCAAATGGGGTGTTAATATTCCATTAGTAAATGTTTCACAAATTCCTGGCAGCTTAATTCTCGCAAAAAAGAATTCACTTGGCTTACCGCTATTTGAAAAAGGGACTTTTGATAACCTAATGTTCTAAAGTTATCCAAATACATTAAAACGTAACCCCGATCCTAATCAAGATCGGGGTTTTATTTTACATACAAGTTATTTGAAGAAAATGGTTTTTAGTTAGTAGTTTGCTTAAATTATAATAAATATTTATTAAAAATTCTCTGAGGTTTACTATGGCTTTCTCGCTCAATAAAATAATGTTGATTGGCAATTTAGGTAAAGATTGCGAAACTAGATTCACAACTGGAAATCTATCAATCACTAATTTTACACTTGCAACAACATACAGTTATAAGGATAAAAGCGGAAATTGGAAGGATGAAACAACTTGGCATAATATAGTATCATTTGGTTTATCGGACTATATGAAGGAAAATTTAAAGAAAGGTAAGAAATTTTATGTTGAAGGAAGACTGACCAAGCGCGACTATACAGATAAAGATGGAAATAAAAAGTACTTCACTGAGGTCATCTCTGAACGTTTATTCCCTCTTGAAGGAACTTCTGGAGCTTCAGCCGAGGAGGAAAAATCAAACGCTATTAATATTCCTGATATCACACCTGAGAATAACGATGACCTCCCATTCTAATTGGTATGTTGGATAGTCAGGAGCAAAGCGTTTTTTGGAAATTAATTGGATTGTAAAAATTCTATTTTTGTTAGCCTGCTTTATTGGGTCGGCATTTTTTTCTGGATCTGAAGTTGCATTATTTTCGCTAGATCGGAAAAAAATTAAAGAAATATATCACAACTCTCCTTTGATTCAAGAATATCTGACTCGACTTCTGGATTTCCCACGAAGATTATTAGTTACAATATTAATTGGCAATACTGCTATAAATGTCGCAGCATCAATAATTGCAGTATCCATATCATTCGAAATTGTGAAAACCTTCGGCTTTGCTGTAAACATTGTTTTAACTTTGCAAATAATAATTCTAACATTTCTTATACTTTTATTCAGTGAAATCACGCCAAAAGTCTGGGCTTCAAAAAACCCAATTATATTTGCAAGACTAATAGCTGTACCGATGTACTGGGTGAATGTTGTGATCTTTCCATTATCTGAATCTGTTACTGAAGCTATAAAATTTTTTGTCTCAAAAATTAGAATTGATAGGACAAAATCTGCAATAAAACCAGAGGAGGTCAAGGAATTAGCTAATTTAGGATTAGAGAAAGGAACTATTGAAGATGAAGAACACGAATTAATTCACAGCATAGTTGGGTTTATATCGCTAACTGTAAGTGAAATCATGACACCACGAGTTGATATGATTGCTTTATCGGCAGAATCCAATTTTAATGATGTAATAAGCGAAATTACTAAAACTGGGCGCAGCAGAATTCCTATCTACAAGGACGATCTCGATGATATTGTTGGAATCATTTATGCTAAAGATTTACTGCCATATTTTAAGAATTATGAGTTAAGGAAAAATCTTTCGTTGGTAAAAATAGCTCGCAAGCCAATATTTGTCCCTCGTACAAAAATGATAAACGATTTACTGCATGAGTTTCAAGAAAAGAAAATGCACATCGCAATTGTAGTAGATGAATATGGCGGCACAGCTGGTCTTGTATCTCTAGAAGACATAATTGAGGAAATAATTGGTGAGATAAGAGACGAGTATGATAAGGAAGACAACGCAATTACATATTTAGGCGAAGATAAATTTCTTATTTTAGGCAGTACCGCACTTGCTCAAATTAAAGAGGAGTTAGGAATTAATTTATATTCGGACGAAAGTGAATTTGACACAATTGCAGGATTTGTACTTAATTTTACTGGTCAAATTCCAAAAGAAGATTATACATTTGAGTTTGATGGGCATAAATTTATTGTGAAGGAAGTGCTGAACAAACGGATAAAGAAAATCCTTGTAGAAAAACGGGCAGGAGTTCAAGCATGATATGAAGAAAGGATGTTTCATTACAAGTATAATGATTGTCACAATTATAGTAGGAACTGTTTTATATATTTTTCAAAATCATTTTGACAATCTTATACTAACTCCAGGAAAGAAAATAATTACTGGTCTTGTTAAAGGTGAATTGAATAAAACGCTGGAGCAGGTTAAGGATTCACCTGAGAAAGAAGAACTAATTGGAAAAATCAAGGAGTTTTCAGAAAATCCTAAAGTCTTAAAAATGTTAAATGAAGATGATATCAATTCCTTTGTTGAAGAAATAAAATCTGCTGTTAAGGACAGCATAATCGATAAATCTGAACTTGAAGAAATTTCACAATTATTAGAGTTTAAAGAAAAATGAAAGATACAAGTAGAACAGAAGTAAAAGTAGGATTGACAGTAATAGTTGGTTTGATTCTCTTTATTTGGATTCTAACATGGGCAAAAGGATTTAGTATTTCGGGAAATAAAAAATCTATTTTAGTAAGTTTTAAGAATGTATCCGGTTTGGAAATTGGAGATGAAGTATCTGTAAACGGTGTAAAAAAAGGTGAAGTAGGTGATTTCACTATTTCCGGTGAAAATGTAATTGTAGAATTAATACTTGATGATAATGTTCAGCTTCAAGAAGATGCAACATTTAGAATTGCTATGCTTGATTTGATGGGTGGAAAAAAGGTTGAAGTATATCCTGGAATCTCAAATGCACCAATTAATTATTCTTTAACCCACTTAGGAACATATACCGCTGACATTGCTTCTGTAATGGCTATGGTAGGAAGTGTTCAAGACGATCTTGTTTCTTCAATTAAAGATATGAAAATTACTTTGAATACATTGAATAATTACTTAATAGACAAAAAGTTAAATGATGATATCAAGAATTCAATTAGCAATCTCTCGAATGCATCTAAAAAATTGAATTTGATAATTGATGAGAACAAGGAAAGCTTAAATAAACTAATAAAGAATAGTTCTGAATTAACTGAAGAAGCTAAAAACTTATTAGAAAAGAATAAAGATGACTTAAGCTATTCATTTTCCCAAATGAAAAAGCTTATTGATGAAACCAATACCCTAATGTCTCGTGTTAATCTATTTACTGAGGAAACTAAAAACAAACAAAATAATATTGGAAAATTGATTTACGACGAGGAGTTATATAAAAATCTTTCTAAATCAATTACCCAGCTAAACGAACTAACTCAGTTGATCTTAGAACAAATAAAAGGTGATGGGTTTAAAGTTGATGCAGATGTTGATCTTTTCTAAAAAAACAATCGTATTTCTAGTTATATTTTTTTCACTGGGAAATTTCATCCTAATTGCAGATGCGCCCGATCCAATAAGAAGCAAAAATGGAATGGTGGTTTCTGCCAGCAAACTAGCTTCAAAAGTTGGTGTACAGATATTAAAGAAAGGCGGCAATGCTGTTGATGCTGCCGTTGCTGTAGGATTTGCGCTTGCGGTTACTTATCCTTCTGCAGGAAATCTAGGCGGTGGAGGATTTATGGTCATCCACCTTGCAGATGGAAAAAATATTTCAATTGATTACAGAGAGAAAGCCCCAAAGCTGGCCAACAAAAAAATTTATCTGGATGAAAGTGGCAAACTGATAGAAGATAGAATTCAAGAGGGAATTCTTTCTGCTGGAGTTCCAGGCAGTGTTGCTGGTTTGATTTATGCATTAGAAAAATACGGCACAATGAAGTTGCAAGATGTAATTCAGCCTGCAATTAATTTAGCCGAAGATGGGTTTCCAATTGAGTATAGACTAGCTGAATCAATAAAACATGAAATGAATGATTTTAAGAAGTATGAATCCACTTTTAAAGTTTTTTCGAATAATGCTAGTCCATTTAATGAAGGAGACATTTTCAAACAGCCGGATTTAGCATATACTTTAAAGCAGATTAAAAGATTTGGACATGATGGCTTTTACAAAGGTAAAATTGCAGATTTAATTGTTCAACAAAGTGAGAAAATGGGAGGCATTATTTCACATGATGATTTAGCTGCATATCGCCCAGTAGAACGACAACCCATTATCGGTTCTTACAAAGATTATAAAGTAGTTACAATGGGACCCCCAAGTGCCGGAGGTATATGCTTAATTCAAATTTTAAATATTCTGGAAAATTTTTCTTTTTCGAAAAAGGATTGGGGAAGCAGCGATTATTTACATGCACTAATTGAATCTATGAAGTATGCTTATTCAGATCGGAGTCTCCATCTAGGTGATGAGGATTTTTATCCTGTGCCAAAAGATTGGTTGATTTCAAAAATTTATGCTAAAGAATTGTTCAGTAAGATAGGTAATACATCTACACCCTCGGATAGTATATCGCCACGTAATCCAAAATTGTATAAAGAAAGTGAAGAGACCACCCACTATTCTGTTTATGATCAATTCGGGAATGCTGTTAGTACGACAACTACAATAAATTCAAGCTATGGTTCAAAAGTCGTAGTTGATGGAGCGGGTTTCCTTTTGAATAATGAAATGGATGATTTTAGCGTTTTGCCTGGGGTGGCAAACCAATTTGGATTAACAGGAAATGAAGCGAATTCAATTCAGCCAGAAAAGAGGATGCTGAGTTCAATGACTCCAACGATCCTATTGAAAAACGGGAACCCATATTTAATACTCGGTTCCCCTGGAGGTTCAACCATAACAACTGTTGTTCTGCAAGTTTTGTTAAATATAATTGATTTCAAAATGGATTTGCAGGAAGCTATTAATCAGGCAAGGATTCATCATCAATGGCTTCCCGATAGAATCGATTATGAAGAATTTGGACTTTCAAATGATGTGATTGAAAACTTGAAACTTAAAGGACATAAATTAGGCACCATCAGATCTCTTGGTAGAGTTGAGGGTATTCTAGTTGATAAAATTAACAATATAATCTTTGGAGCTACTGATCCCAGAGGTTACGGTTTAGCTGAAGGATACTAATATGGTTATGGGAATAGGCATTGATATTATCGAAATAGACAGAATTAAAGAAAGTGTTGATAAATTTGGTGATAAATTTTTAAATAAAATTTATACTCAAACTGAACTGAATTATTGTCTGCAAAAAAAATATAAGTATCAACATCTTGCTGCTCGTTTTGCCGCTAAAGAAGCTGTTTATAAAGCACTAGCTACTGGCTGGAACAAAGATGTAAGCTGGCAAAGCATCGAAATTTCTAATGAACCAAATGGAATGCCCTTGGTGACATTAAAAGGCAATCTAAAAAAGTTTCTTTCTAATGACAAAGATTTAAAAATCTCGATGAGTCACTCAAAGGAATACGTAACTTGTGTAGCTATTGTATACAAAACTGACAATAATAAATAGCATATAAACTTTAATAGTAAAAACTTCCTCTTTTAGCTATATTTGTTAGAAAAAATAGCGTATAATGGAAAACCAGAAAAAATTTGAAGTGTTCAGCTATTTATCCTTCGGAGTAATAGCGCTGGGTTTAATACTAATAATCACGAAACTAATTCCAGATTTCTTGGTTGTACCAACTCTTATTTTCTGTTTAGTACTTTTATCAATTAGATTAATTCTAAGATTTTATTTCATGTTAAAGAAAAAAAATATTTACAAGGAGTAAGTCTTCGAACCCTCAAAACCACTAAATGGTAAACTAAATGCCAAAGTTCTGATTCTTAATCAAACATATGAACCTTTGACAGTCTGCAATATAAAAAAAGCAGTTGTTCTAATTTTTCTTGGCAAAGCTGAAATTGTATTAAAAGACCATAAAAAAAGTCTTCACACTATATCTAAAACTTATCCATGGCCTAGTGTTATAAGACTTAATAGATTTGCACATGTACCTTATAAAAAAGTTGTACTTACGAGAAAAAACATTTTAAGAAGAGACGCATACAAATGTGGATATTGTGGACGGAGTGATCTGCCTTTAACTGTTGATCATGTTATCCCAAAAGCAAGAGGTGGTTCAGACAGTTGGGAAAATCTTATTTGTGCTTGTACATCGTGTAATAATAAAAAGGGTGATCGGACTCCGGATGAAGCCAAGCTATCACTGCGTAACAAACCTTTCAAACCAAGTCATATTATGTTTATTAAGCATGTAGTTGGTAAACTGGATGAATCTTGGAAACCTTATCTATATTTAACCTAGCTTGAACAATCTGATTTAAACTTAAAAATTACCTGCTTAATTCGTATTTTCGGGTTAATGATTCAATTATTTATTTAAGAAATGACAAAAAAAAGAATATTGAGTGGAATGCGCCCAACCGGCAAATTGCATATTGGGCATTATGTGGGTGCTTTAGAAAATTGGGTCCAATTACAAAATGATTATGAAAATTTTCATCTTATTGCTGACTATCATGTGCTGACCACTAATCTTGATACTTCCAGCGTTTATGACAATACTATCGAAATGTTAATAGATTGGTTATCGGCTGGTTTAGAACCGGCCAAAAGTCCGATGTTTAGGCAATCTCAAATTAAGGAACATACTGAACTTAATTTAATCTTCGGAATGTTGATTACTGTAAACCGACTTGAAAGAAACCCAACAGTTAAGGATCAAATTAGAGATTTAAACATTGATTATGTGACTTACGGACATTTTGGGTATCCAGTACTTCAAGCTGCAGATATTTTACTTTATAAAGGTGAATTTGTACCTGTTGGTGAAGATCAAGTTCCTCATGTAGAAATTTCGAGGGAAATAGCTAGAAAATTTAATAATCAGTATGGTCAAGTTTTTCCTGAACCGGAACCGTTGTTAACAAGATTTTCAAGGCTTCAAGGTTTAGATGGGAATTCCAAGATGAGCAAATCTTTAGGCAATACTATTCTGCTGTCTGATGATTCGGAAATAATTAAAAGTAAACTTAAAAAGGCTGTTACAGATCCTCAAAAGATAAGAAAAGGAGATAAGGGAAATCCCGATATTTGTATTGTTTTTGCTTATCATAAAAAATTTAATCCAAATCTTGTTGAAGAAATTGAATCCGGATGTAAATCTGGCGCATTGGGGTGCGTCGATTGTAAGATGAAATGTGCAGCTGGTATATCTGAATTTTTAGAACCAATAAGAATGAAAAGATTGTATTATGAGAATCACATTTCCGATGTAAAAGATATTCTAAATGAAGGCGAAATACGAGCAAAGGCTATTGCAAATAAAACTATGACCGAAGTACGTGAAAGAATGAATTTAGGTTAATGTATAAAATTAAATTAGATCATTTTGAGGGACCACTCGATCTTCTCTTGTTTTTTATAAAAAGAGATGAATTGAATATCTATGATATTCCTATTTCAAAAATAACTAAGGAATTCTTAGAATATGTTAATCTAATCAAGTTATTAGACTTGGAGGTTGCAGGCGATTTTATTTTAATGGCATCAACACTTATGCATATAAAGGTTAGAATGCTGCTTCCAAGAGAGCTGGATGAAAAGGGTGAGGAAATTGATCCTCGCGCTGAACTGGTTCAAGCATTATTAGAATATAAAAAATATAAGGAGATGTCTGAGGAGTTATCCTTTTTTGAATCGAACCAAAGAAAGATAAGTTTTAGAGGCAATTTTTCAGTTGACCCCAAAGAATCGGTTCCAGAATATGAATTACTTCTTAAGGATGTTAGTATCTATGATCTTGCAA
The DNA here is from genome assembly GCA_013388515.1 of Ignavibacteriaceae bacterium. GTDB lineage: Bacteria > Bacteroidota > Ignavibacteria > Ignavibacteriales > Ignavibacteriaceae > XYD12-FULL-36-8. Next base: position 21,228 of record JACAFC010000058.1, read on the forward strand.
AAGCTTTTAAAAGAATTATTGATGGAATTAAAGATGAACCAGTTCATCAAATTGCAAAAATTAACGTCACTATTGATGAACAAATTGAACACATCATCAAATTGATTACTGAAAAATTAGAAATAAGTTTTTTAGAACTTGTAGAGGGAATGAAAGAGAAAATTAGAATTGTTGTAACATTTATAGCATTACTAGAATTGACAAAGATGGGAAGAATTGGAATTAAAGCGAGTGTAGATTTTAACGATTTTAAACTTTATAAATTAACTGATGGATGAAATTTATAAATCTGTAGTAGAAGCATTAATATTTTCATCGGATGAGCCCATTCCCGATAGTGAAATTATTAAAGCCATTAAAGCGATTGATGGTGATGATACTGATATTTCGATTGAAGATATTAAGAAATCTGTCGAAGAACTTAACTTATCTTATAAGCAAAATAACCAAGCAATCAACATTGTGCAGGTAGCTAAAGGATATTTACATGCCACAAAACCCGAATATGCAAAGTATGTTGGCTATTTATCCACAGAAAAAAGTAAACGCCGGTTAAGTCAGGCTGCTCTTGAAACCTTAGCTATTATTGCTTATAAGCAGCCAATTACAAAACCTGAGTTGGAGTCTATTAGAGGTGTTAATTCCGATTATATTTTAACCACTTTACTAGAAAAACAACTGATAACTATAACAGGAAGGGCGGAAACTATTGGCCGTCCATTATTATATGAAACGACAAGAGAGTTTTTAAAGTACTTTGGATTAAAAGACCTGTCTGATTTGCCTAAACCAAGAGAAATTGAGGATATAATGCAGGACGAAGATTTTATTGAACAGAAGAGAAGGATCATGATGAATCTTATGGAAGAGAACTTAGAAAAAGAAGACAATGAGGAATCAGCTAATGTTAATTCGGATCAATAAGTATTTATCTGATTGCGGAGTTGCCTCTCGAAGAAAAGTTGAAGAACTTATTCGTCAAGGGAGAATATCGATTAATGAAAATGTTATTTATGAACTATCAACTAAAGTGAATTCTGAACGTGATATAGTTAAAGTGGATGGTGAACCAGTCTCAAACAAAAAACGTGTTTATTACTTACTTAACAAACCAAAAGGGGTAATAACAACTACTAAAGATGAAAAAGGACGCACTACAGTTACAGATCTTATAAAAAATGAGACCGCAATCTATCCAGTTGGAAGATTAGATTTTAACACTACAGGTGTTTTGCTTTTAACAAATGATGGAGATTTTTCATATTTACTTACACATCCTAAGCACAAAGTTCCAAGAGAATATGACGTTAAACTGGATAAACCATTAACTGAAGATGATAAACTAATTCTTTTATCTGGAATTTCGCTGGATAGTAAAAAAAGTAAATTTGAAAGTATTGTCTTTACCTCCAAAAAAAATAGATTTTTACTTAGGGTAAAATGTTTTGAAGGAAGAAATCACTTTGTAAAAAGGATGTTCCAAACTTTGGGCTACACAGTCTTATCTCTTAACCGATATAACTTTGCAGGAATTATTGCTGATATTCCTATCGGAAGGTATAGAAAATTATCTTATTCGGAAATTAATAGAATAAAAGTACGTTATGCTTTACAAAATATTTAGTGTTATTGTTTTCATAGTATTTTCTAACTTCAATTTGACTGCCCAAATTGACAAACTAGACTCATTGCCCAACTATTCATATTCAACTTTGAATGATTTTGGGAAGCAGATGGATGATATTTTTAATGATCCAAACTTCAGCAATGCTCATTGGGGTGTTGTAATTCAATCTCTAGAAACCGGCGAGTATTTTTACAAACGTAACGAAAACAAGTTATTTATGCCTGCTTCTAATTTAAAATTATTTACCAGCAGTGCAGGGCTAGTTTTATTAGGTGATGACTACAGATTTACCACAAACATTTACAAACGCGGTAAAATGGATGGATCTACTTTAATTGGAGATATTGTCGTCCAAGGAATGGGTGATCCTGCTATTTCAGGGAGATATCATGAAAATGATGTATTAAAAATCTTTAGTAACTGGGCTGACAGTTTATTGGAATTAGGCATTGATGAAATAACTGGAAATATTATTGGAGATGACAATGCTTTTGACGAAAAAGGTTTAGGTGAAGGGTGGGAATGGGATTATGAAAGCTACTGGTATGCTGCCCAGTCATCAGCTATTTCATTTAACGATAATTGTATTGAGATTACGATTGCGCCTGATATTAAAAATGGCGGTGTAAAAATAGATGTTAATCCAGATACTAAATATGCTGTATTGGTTAATAAAGTATCACTTGTTAATGATGATTCAACTACCTCAATTGATATTTATCGTGAACGAGGAACTAATATCATTACAGTTTTTGGAACAATTCGCAAATCAGATACTCAAAAGAAAATATTTGCTACAGTAAATAACCCTACGCAGTACTCGATGGTTGTTCTAAAGGAAGTTCTTGAAAGTAAAGGAATTGTTGTTGGTGGTTTTTCGATCGATATAGATGACCTTTCAGCACCAATAGAAAATGATGAGCTTACTTTTCTATTTTCCCATAAATCTCCTGAATTAAAAGAAATCATCAAAATTATTAATAAGAACAGCCAGAATTTTTTTGCTGAACAGTTAATGAAAACTATCGGATTAGAAAAGAAAGGTTTTGGATCAATTGAAAACGGTTTAGAAGCTTGCAATGCAATATTTCAGGAGATGGGGATAAATCCTGATAACATGATTATTTTGGATGGCAGCGGATTATCTCGTTCTAATTTAGTAACACCAAAACAAATTGTATCTCTTTTAAATTTCATGTACCAGCATAAATATTATTTACCTTTTTATAATTCACTTCCTATCGCCGGAGTTGACGGCACACTTGCTAACAGAATGAAAGGTTCTAAAGCAGAAAATAATGTTAGGGCTAAAACTGGATTTATTGGCGGTGTTCGAAGTCTTTCCGGCTACGTAAACACCGGGGATAATGAACCAATTGTTTTCTCAATGATAGTTAACAATTTCACTGTTCCACTCAAATTAGCTGAAAATATTCAAGATTTAGTTTGCATCAGATTGGCAAACTTCAAACGAAAATAGAGGAGTTAAATTGGAAGAAAATATTAATCAAGAACTTGGTGTATTAATTCAGAGACGGCATGAAGAATTGCACGAGCTTCAATCAAAAGGAATTGAACCATTTGCCTACGAATTTGATGTAGATTCAGATTCAACAAATATTAAAGAAAATTATTCTGAAGAAGAAAAACGAGTTGTTAAAATTGCCGGAAGGATTATGGCAATTAGAAGAATGGGTAAAGCTTCTTTTGCTCATATTCAAGACCATACCGGAAGGATTCAAGTTTATCTTAAGAAAGATGATTTGGGAGATTACTACGATACTTTTAGACTTCTTGATATTGGTGATATTATCGGCATCGAAGGATATGTCTTTAAGACAAAAACCGGGGAAATTTCTATACACGTTACCTCTTTTAAATTGCTTTCAAAATCTTTACGGCCTCTGCCAATTGCTAAGGAAACTACAGATGAAAACGGAAACAAAATAATTCATGACCAATTTGCTGATAAAGAATTGCGTTATCGTCAACGATACCTGGATCTTATTGTTAATCCTGATGTAAAAACTGTTTTTATACAACGAAGTAAAATAATAAGCTCGATGCGCAGAATATTAGATTCAAATAACTTCCTCGAAGTGGAAACACCAATTCTTCAGCCTCTCTATGGTGGAGCTTCAGCAAGGCCATTTACAACGCATCATAACGCTTTGGATACAACCTTATTCTTAAGAATTGCAGATGAACTTTACCTTAAACGATTAATTATTGGCGGGTTAAATGGCGTTTATGAAATTTCGAAAGATTTCCGTAATGAAGGTATGGATAAGATGCATAATCCTGAATTTACAATGATGGAACTCTATGTTCCATACAAAGATTACGAATGGATGATGAAGTTTGTCGAAAAAATGATATCTGCCATTTGTAAAGATGTATTCAATACGCTCCAGTTCAATTATGATGGATTAAATATTGATTTTACTCCGCCTTGGAAAAGGATTTCACTTGTTGATTCTTTAAATGAAAAGCTAAACTCAGATATTTTAAAACAAAGTTTTGAGGAATTGAAACTAATCGCTAAAAATAGACACATTAATGTTGATGGTATTGAAACTAAAGCCAAATTAATTGACGAATTGTTCAGTGAAACTGTTCAAAAGGAAATCATTCAGCCAACTTTTGTAATCGATTATCCATTAGAGCTTTCACCGCTAGCAAAAAAACATAGAACTAAAGAAGGTTTAGTTGAGAGATTTGAAGGATTTGTATGCGGCAGAGAAATTTGCAATGCCTTTTCGGAACTTAATGATCCAATCGATCAGAAAAATAGATTTGATGAACAGATGAAGATGCGTGAAGCAGGTGATGATGAGGCACAGCAGATTGATCAAGATTTTATAAAAGCCCTTGAGTATGGGATGCCGCCCACCGCTGGGTTAGGTGTTGGAA
>JACAFC010000030.1 GCA_013388515.1 Ignavibacteriaceae bacterium
AGATAATGTAGTCTTTCATACAATTATCTTTCCAGCAATTTTAATGGCATGGAATGAAGCAGGAAAAGAGCAATATTGTCTTCCTCAAAATGTGCCGGCTAACGAGTTTTTAAATTATGAGGGAAAGAAATTCAGTAAAAGCAGAAATTGGGGAATTGATGTACAAGAATTTCTAAATCAATTTCCGGCTGACCCTCTTCGTTATACGCTCGCTGCTAATCTACCAGAAAATAGAGACACTGATTTTTATTGGAAGGAATTTCAGCTCAGAAACAACTCCGAATTAGCTGACATCTTCGGTAATCTTATAAATAGAACATTTACATTTGCTCATAAACATTTTGAGGGAAAAGTACCGCCACGCGGCAAAATTGAAAAGATTGATGAGGACATGATTAATCTTAGTCAAGCTTATCCATCTGCAATCTCAAAATTATTTGAGGCTTATAAGATAAAAGATGGTGTTCTAGAGATAATGAATCTTGCGCGAGCCGGCAATAAATATTTTAATGATTCTGAGCCGTGGAAAACAATAAAATTTAACAAAGAAAGATGTGGTACAACCATTAATGTGGCTCTAAATACAATTTACACTCTAGCTGAGCTATTTTATCCTATTTTACCACACTCGATGGAAAAATTATTTCACATGCTAAATAAAATACCTGTTGAATGGAATAAAAGCGGTGATGAAAATATGGAAGCTGGGCATCAATTAAATATTGCTGAAATTCTTTTTCCAAAGATTGAAGATGACATAATTGAAAAGCAAATATTAAAACTTAATGGTCTAGGCAAGAATGATTCACAAATAAGGGATGAGCTTATTACAATCGATGATTTTATGAAAGTTCATCTTAAAGCCGCTGAAATTATTTATGCTGAAAGAATAGAAAAAAGCGAAAAGCTGCTTAAACTTAGAGTTAAGTTGGATAATGAAGAGAGACAGATAATAGCAGGTATAGCAAAAAGTTATAAACCTGAAGATTTACTCGGAAAGAAAGTAATGATAGCTGCTAATCTAAAACCGGCAAAACTATTCGGGCATGAATCGCAAGGTATGGTTTTAGCCCTTGAAACAGAGGAAGGAAAGCATGAGCTTTTATTTACAAATTCAATTATTAAACCTGGTACAAGAGCAAAATAATAAAATATAACCCCGTTTATCACATGAAAAATTTTATACTGGTTTTTACGTTTAGTACAATTTTAGCATTTGCCCAAATCCCTGCGGAAAAGTTTTCTAATCAACTAAAAAATTATCTCAGTAAATCTAAGTCAGATACCGAGTTGTTGGTATGGATATTTTTCTCTGATAAAGGTCCAAAGATTGAATCACATCTATCTAAACCGCAAACAATTTTAAGTCAAAAATCAATTCAAAGAAGAGCAAAATTAAAAGAAAATAAATCGTTATTAGATGAAACTGATGTTCCAATTTCCCAAAACTATATTCAACAAATAGAAGCAAAAGGATTCAAGTTAAAACAAAAATCTAAATGGCTAAATGGAATAAGCGGTTATTTACGGCATTCGTCGCTGGATGCTGTTTCAAACTTACCTTTTGTAAAGCAAATTGATTTAGTTTCACGATTGAGAAAAGAATATGAAACATTTTCTGCTGACATAGAAATTAAGTCCGAAAATAATGTACTTCAAAAAGTATTAAATAATCATTCGTATGATTATGGAACATCATTCACTCAAGTTCAGCAAATAAATGTTCCATCAGTTCACGACCTTGGTTTTATTGGGCAAGGTGTTACAATTTGTGTAATGGATGCCGGTTTTGATAATCTTTCGCATGAAGTTTTTTCCAGCATGAATATTATTGCTGCTTACGATTTTGTTAATAATGATTCAGGTGTAGATGATAGTACAGATATGGGTAAAGGCAGCCATGGAACAGCAACTCTTTCAGCAATTGGTGGATTTAAAGAGGGCAAGCTGATAGGTCCTGCTTTTGGAGCAAATTTTATCTTAGCAAAAACAGAGAATACAGATAGCGAAACTCCAATAGAAGAAGATAATTGGATTGCAGCTTTGGAATGGGCAGACAGCATTGGTGTTGATGTTACATCAACCTCGCTCGGTTATTTAGGTTATGATGCGCCGTTTACAGGTTATACTTGGGAAAATATGGATGGGAATACTGCACGAATTACTATCGCGGCAGATCTTGCTGTAAAAAAGGGTATTGTAGTTGTTAACTCAGCCGGTAATCAAGGTTTTCATGCCGAACATAATACTATTGGTGCACCTTCGGATGGAGATAGTGTGATTGCCGTAGGAGCTGTTACTTCCACCGGTTTAAGGGCAAGTTTTAGCAGTGTTGGTAATACGGTAGATGGAAGAATTAAACCGGATATAATGGCTATGGGTTCTGGTGTAGTTCTAGCGAGTTCTACAAGTATTTCAAGTTATAAAACAGGAAGCGGGACATCATTTAGTTGCCCGTTAGCTGCCGGAGTTGCAGCAATAATTTTAAGTCATAATCCAGAATTGACTCCGATTCAAGTTCGGGACTTATTACGCAGTTCGGGCTCACGCAGTCAAAATCCAGATAGAGAATATGGTTGGGGAATTATCGATGCATTGAAAGCAATAAACAATACTGTTCCTGTTGAATTAAGCAGTTTTAATGCGAAAATTATAGATGGGAAAGTGCAGCTCGAATGGATAACTGTTTCTGAAAATAATGTTAGAGGATTTACTTTAGAAAGGGCGGAAAATAATAAACCTTTTATAGAGGTTGCTTTTATTAACATTAATGGAATTAGTAACGGCAAAAAAACTTATAATTATTTAGATGAGCAAGTATTGTCGGGCAAATATTTGTATCGGTTAAAAGTTAATAACTTTGATGGTTCTGTCGAAATTATTGGGGAAACATTTGTAATTGTTGAACCGCCGGCTGAATTTCAATTATCGCAGAATTATCCAAACCCATTTAATCCTTACACAAATATTACATACACTATTCCTTATACATCAAAAGTTCGCTTGGGATTATATAATGTATTAGGGAAAGAATTATCCGTTATTTTTGATGGTTATTTAGAAGCCGGCAAATATAGTGCGATAATTTCTTCAGATTATTTAGGTTTATCAAGCGGAATTTATTTTATTAAAATGGAAACAGCGGAATTTAAGAAACTAATTAAGTTAACTTTAGTCAAGTAGAAAATAAATTGCAGGCTGGAACTGCTTCATCAACCTGCAACTTACCTTGATTTTAAGGCACTCAATAGCTAAAATTACCCGCTAAAATTTATTCAATATTCTTATGGAGATCGTTTCATGTACATTCGTTTAGTAGTCTATTTCTCAATTATTTCTGCTTTCTTATTCACTTCTTGTTCTCCAAAACATTCAGACATTTTATTAGCTGAGTTTGGTGACACAAAAGTAAAGATGGGTGAATTTGAAGAAGCATATTTAAAAAATGCTGGAGGCCAAACTCAGGCAAAATCAGATAGTTTAAACAAATTAAAAAACTTCCTCGATTTGTATGTAAACTTTAAAATGAAACTTCGCGATGCTGAAGTTAGGGGTTACGAAAATGATCAGGATTTAATGAACGAACTATTGGATTATAAGAAGAAAATCGGAGTCACATTCATCCTAGAAAAAAGTATTGTTGAACCGGGTATTCAAGAAATGTATGACAGAAGAAAATGGGAGCTTAGAGTTAGCCACATCATGATCCGTCCTGATTCTACTGGTGATGAAGCTGCTAGGCTTAAAGCAGTTGCTCTTATGGATAGCCTAAAAAATGGTGTTAACTATGAAGAACTTGCAAAACGTAATTCGCAAGATTTTTACTCCGCACCTTACGGTGGAGATATTTTTTATATTACTGCCGGAATGCTTCCTGCCGAATTTGAAGATGCCTGTTACAAAACTCCAGTAGGTAGTATTTATCCTCAAGTTTTAAAAACAAGATTTGGACAGCATATAATAAAAGTAACAGAAAAAAGAGCACGTGTTCCTAAAATTAAAGCAAGTCATATTTTAATTAATTTTAATAATGCGAACGGGGAAATGGATTCACTTGCAGCTAAAGCAACTGCCGATTCTGTGAAAATGTTATTAAACTCTGGTGCTGATTTTAGCGAACTTGCTGCAAAATATTCTGAAGATCCAGGTTCAAAAGACAAAGGAGGCGATTTGGGCTTTTTCGAGCGAAGAATGATGGTTAGAGAGTTCGATGAAGCAGCATTTAATCTTAAAGTTGGTGAAATTTCTAATGTTGTAAAATCAAATTTCGGCTTTCATATAATTAAACTCACAGAGAAAGCACCATTACCTTCGTTAGATGATGAAAAAGAAAATCTTAAAAAAATATTTAAGCAAACAAAATATCAAGAACAGTATGATAAACTAATTGATAGTTTAAAAATTAAGTACCGTTACAAATTAAATGAGAAAAATTATTCGAATTTTTTGGCTCTTAACGATTCAGTAAGAATTTCAGGTGATAGTCCCGGAATTGCATCAATTAAGGACTCGACTCTGTACACAATCGCAAATAAAAAAACCTCGGTTTCAGAGCTTTGGTCCAAAATGATTTCTAGTGCTGAATTTACCAATAGAACAGTCACTTCCGATGTACTAACAAATGCTATTAAAAAATTTAGCAGTGATGATCTGCTTGAACTTGAAGCTCTTAATCTTGAAAAAAGCAATGCATCCTTTGCTGCTTTAATGGAAGACTACAAGAACGGTATATTCATTTTCAAGCTTCAAGAAGAAGAAATTTGGAATAAAATTTCTGTGGATAGCGTTAAGCTGTATGATTTTTATAAGCAAAACCTTACAAAATATAATTGGCCAGATAGAGTTAGCTTTAGCGAAATTTTTACCAGAAGAGACTCGCTTGCAAAAAATTATTTAGCACAACTAAATGCCGGAGCAAATTTTGATACCTTGGCGTCAAAATATACAGAGCGCCCTGGCTTCAAGGAAAAAGCCGGAAAGTTTGATTTGGTTGATTCAAAATCCACTCAACTTGCAATTGAAGCTGACAAACTAAAACATGTTGGAGAATTTTCTTCTTTAATTAATAATGCTGGCGGTTATTCCATTGTTCGTCTTAATTCAAAAGAAGCTGCTCGAACCAAGACTTTCGAAGAAGCCAAAGCTGAAGTATCTGGTGCATTTCAGGAAGCAGAGAGCAAAAAGTTAGAACACGAATATCTTGATAAACTGCGAGCAAGATATAACCCTGTTATCCATTATGAAAATCTTGAGAAAGCATTTAAGGAATAGTGTTTTTGTAATTGCAATTTTTCACACTTTATTCTTTGGATGTGATAAACAACCTGAAAAGAAAAATTACATTGCTCGGGTTAATGATTCATACTTGACTAAAGAGGAGCTCTCGAACCTAGATTCATTATTTAAAGGATCATTTTCAAGAGCTGAATTAATTGACAAATGGGTAGATAAAGAGCTGTTATTCCAACAAGCTGAAAAACTTGGTATAACAGAAGATGAAGAATTCCTAAGCGTTATTAATAATTCGCGC
>JACAFC010000046.1 GCA_013388515.1 Ignavibacteriaceae bacterium
ATTCTTTGAGTATTAAAGATTGGACCTAACTTCTTCATAGATTTTTTTACCATAGCTATCCAGGCTCTCGGAATTCGATCCTCACCCCTGGCATAAAATAAAGGAGAAATTTTAGTTTCGATTGTATTAAACAACTGGCGCATTTCCATACTATCCTGATAAATAGGATCAGTATATTCTTCACCGCCACCTATTTCCCACCCAACTTCAGGATCATATGCTTCTGCCCACCATCCATCAAGTACGCTAAGATTTAAACCTCCATTAGCTATTACCTTCATTCCAGATGTTCCGCTTGCCTCAAGGGGTCTTCGGGGATTATTAAGCCAAATATCACAACCTTGAACTAAATAACTTGCAACATTAAGATCATAATTCTCTATAAATACAATTTTTCTCTTGAACCTTTCATCTTTAGTTATTTGGAAAATTTCTTGAATAAATCTTTTACCTTCATCATCCTTCGGATGTGCTTTACCGGAGATAACAAATTGTACAGGTTTATCTTTGTTATTCAAGATTTTTAGAAGTCTTTCCAAGTCCTGAAGTATAAGCGTTGCTCGTTTATAAGTTGCAAATCGGCGTGCAAAACCAATTGTTAGTGCATTTGGATCAAGAACCTCACCGGCAGCTTCAATTTCTAATTGGTTACCACCACGCGACTTTATTTGTTTAACTAAACGTTTTCTTACAAATGCAACTAATCTTGCTCTTCTTCTTTCATGAAGCCTCCAAATTTCTTCATCAGGAATAGAATCAACTCTTTCCCACAAAGTTTCAGAACCAGGATCTCTCAGCCATTTTTCACCAATATATTGAATAAAAAGATCATCAAACTCTCTTGAGATATGTGAACGAGTGTGGATACCATTTGTAATGTACCCAATTGGAATTTCATTGAAAGGAACATTGGCATAACCAGAAACCCACATCTTACGCGAAACTTCACTATGAAGTTTGCTAACCCCATTAATGAATCCTGAAGTATTCATTGCAAGATGAGCCATATTAAATACGCTGGATTCTCTATATTTATAAATTGAGCCAAGTGAATAAAATTCTGAATCAGTAATCTTCAATTCATTCCGATAATATGCACCGAGATATTTTTCAACCAGTTCATTTGGAAAAACATCGATACCAGCCGGCACGGGCGTATGAGTAGTAAATATGTTTGAATAAAAACCAACTTCCTTTGCCTCATTAAAATTCAGTCCATAATTCTGAATTAGCATCCTTATTCGCTCTAATGATAAAAATGCAGAATGACCTTCATTCATATGACACACTGAGGGATTTATACCTAATGCTTGTAAAGCTTTTATACCTCCGATGCCCAAAACAATTTCTTGTTGTATTCTTGTCTCAACATTTCCACCATAAAGTGTTTCGGTTATTTTTCTGTCCAGCTCAGAATTTTCCGGCACGTTTGTGTCTAGCAAATAGAGTGGAATCTTACCGATTTGAATCATCCAAATTTGGAAATAAACTTCTCTTTCGGCCATTGTTACACATAATAGAAGTGGTTCTTTCTTTTCATCAAGAACTAATGTCATTGGAAGGTTATCGAAATCGTTTATTTCATATCTTTCATGCTGCCAGCCTTCAGAATTAAGGTACTGTTGGAAGTACCCAACTTTATAAAGCAGACCTAACCCAACTAAAGGAATTCCTAAATCACTAGAAGCTTTTAGATGATCCCCAGCAAGTACACCTAAACCACCAGAATAAGTTTGAAGACAATCGGTTAAACCAAATTCTGCAGAGAAATAAACAATATTAAAATTATCTTGCGCACTATAATTTTTTTGGAACCAAGTTTTTTCTGAAAGGTATTGTTTTAAATTGTTGTAACCTCTATCGAGATGTGCCCTAAATCCGTCATCTTGAGCTACTTCAATTAATCTTTCTTGACTAATAAGTCCGAGCATCATAACTGGGTTATGGTTGGTTTCTATCCATAAATCCCGATCAAGTCTTTTAAATAGTTCTCTTATATCAGGATTCCATGTCCAAATAAGATTATAAGCAATCTCTCTTAGCTTTTCTAATTCCTTAGGCAAATATGGAATGACATGATATGTGCCTAAAAATCTATTCATAAAATATATTCCTTTCGTTCAGATAATAGTAAGCCGGAATGATTCCGGCTTAGTAGTAAAATATTTTAGTAGTTATTACTTTATCAAAATCATTTTTTTCATTTGCTTACTTTGTTGACCATTTACTCCCATTGCATTCATTTCGTAAAAATAGATGCCGCTACTTACTGCCTTGTTATTCTGATCATCGGAGTTCCATTGAACGGTATGATAACCTGCGTTTTTCACTCCATCATAAAGTGTCTTAATTGTTTGTCCCAACAGATTGAAGACTCGAATCTGTACATTTGATGTGATAGGTAAAGCAAATCTAATTGTTGTGGAAGGATTAAATGGATTAGGGTAATTTTGTTCCAGGACATAATCGCTTGGAAGATTTGCTGTGGTTCGTTCTTCATTATTTGATGTTACAGAATTTGAAGTTAAGTCAATTCCTGTAACATGTTTAAATCCTGTAGAACCAATTACTGTACCCGCAGCTGTGGCTGTATTAATCTTTATCAAGTTACTTAACTGACTTGAATTACCGGTTATTCCATAAAGTACGCCAGTTTTATCAAAGGCAATATTATTGGTTACGGTGTTTAATCCGGTTTTACCAACAATTGTTGTGTCCGGTATACTTAGATCCAATTTCATAACTCTATCCTTATTTGCAAATAGTGAACCTGTAGTTGCCCATAATTCATTATTTACTGGATTAAATGCTATACCAGCAAGTGTGAAACTAGTATCCATAACTAAAGTTGAATTGCCGGTTTCTAAATCGACTGTATGGATTCTTCCATTTTTTAGAAGAGTATATAAGGTTCCACTTGAATCAAAGGCAATGGATTTAGCTTCTTGTAAACTCGATTCGAATATTACATGAGCATCGCCTTCTAAAGAGTTTACCCTCAAAAAATTGGTGTTAAATCCTGATGGTGTGATAGCATAAATTACTTTTGTTTTTGGATGTATTGCTATGTCAGTTATCTCAGAAAATTTAGATAGACCTATATTATTTCCATTGCCGTTAGAAGGGTTAATTGAAAGTAACTTTCCATCATTTCCGGTTCCTGAAGAAGCATAAATTACATTATCAATTGCAGGTACTATCTGGTATGCGGAACCACTAACTTTTATTCCCGCAAAATTTGGATCGTTAGAAGTAATTGGGTATATGGAATTAAATTCACCAACTGCTTGAGAAAGGAATGAAAAGTCCAGAGTTAGTGAATCGTATGTGGCTAATTTAACAGGAAAGGTTAAAGTTGAATTTAACCTAAAAACTCCAAATTGTGCTGGTATATCTGTAATAACCAATGTGTCATTACCTAAATTAGCTAATGTTACAGTTAACAGATTACTTGGCTCATTAATCTCCCATTCATTAAAATCAAGTGAATCCTGAAGTGTGTGTGTATATGCACCAACAAAAGGAATCATCCTTATCTCACCTATCCAAGTTCCCCAAATATTTGTATTGGCAGCAAATTCGGTAAACATCCAGACGTTTGTTTCATTCGTGGGGTCAAGAAAGATTCCATGATAATCTCCCCAACGATTTCGTGTTGCACTAAAAGTAACAACATAATTACCTTTGCCTTCTTGCAAAACTTTACTACCGCTTAATCCAGGTGGATCATCTTTCAACCTTGTAGTATAATATGCACCACAATATTCATCATTTCCACTTCTTGAATAATTGATTGCAATATTATGATATTTATCTACAGTTAGATTTGGAAAGAGATACCAATATCCCGGAGCACCTAATGTTGCACTTTCGGTAACGGTTGAACTAGTAACATCGATCTTGTAATACCTTATAGCAGAATTAACTGTTGAAGATGGATTGGCAATTGAATGCACTCCGTAAAGATACCCGTCTCTGTAAATTGGTGCGCTTTTCATGCCGCTTTCATTTGAAGAGATTAAAGTGGTGCTTCCACCTTTTTGATTTGAATTTGGTGCTTCGCTATAAAATTGCACAGGAATATTAACTCCAGATAAAACAGGAGCGGTGGTTGGATTGATAATTTTGTAAAGAGTGATATAATTTCCGCCATATCTAGGAGCGTGCAGGAAATAATGAGTATCTTCTGTACCATAAGTTATGGCAGGAATTATTACATCTGGCTTTTCTTTGGGAGTAGATGGGCTACTAATATCCCAAATGTCTGACCAACTTAATGCGCCGCCTGGGTTGTTATAAATATCCGATTTCTTGATAATTCTAATTTTATTATACTTTAATCCATCATTCCCAGGAAAACCAAATTGTCTGCAGTTTATATAAATTGCGTTTTTATCAAAACCAATTTGCGGGTAATCGCTCCAGTTATCTACAACTGTATTCCCGTTTTGGTTTGCGGGCAAAGACCATGTATACCAATTTCCTAAAGGAATAGAATCATCTGAAACAGCCACCAGCAAATTAGCACGTGAAGTTCCATCCCAGCTATCCCACACCATTATCCACTTTTTATCAAAATGATCATACATCACCTGAGGATCAAAAACATCAGGTTGGTCTAGTACGTTTTGGAACCAAGTATCGGGATTGATAATTTTAATTAAATTTCCCTCCTTGTCCCAAATTCCAAACGAAACATTTACTGTTGCGATGATATGTGTTGGAC
>JACAFC010000282.1 GCA_013388515.1 Ignavibacteriaceae bacterium
ATCCCTGTAAACCTTATAATAACTAAAATCTGCCTCAGTATTTTTATTCCAGTTTAATTTAATCAGGGTATCGACATTCGCTGTAAGATTCACCGGAGGTCTGGGAGGAAGATCAACATAAATATAACTTTCACCATAAGATCCTCCATAAAGACCAATATCACTTCTTGTGCTGTCTTTATCAAGAATATTTGGGTCGCCTGCGTCTATTAAAGGTGAAAACATTTGCAGATGAAAATCCAATTCTCCCTGAGTTGTATCGTCATTTACTACCATTGGATTTACTGATAGGTTTGTTGTGTCTGGAGTAAAGCCATAGTAATTGATATCGTTATTCCAGACGTTGTTGTATTGAATTACAAGATTTTGAATAGTGCCTACTTGAATTCCTCTCTCAGTATTTGTCACTACATTGTTTTTAGCAACATTAGATCCGCCTATCACCATACCTATTGGTGAAGTGATAGATCTTCCTTGTATATAATTATTTATTACTTTCAGGTATGGGACAGAATGGTTGAATATTCCTCTTATTCCTGTTCCGATTAGAATTAAATTGTTATAAATAAATGCAGAATCTGATGACGATACAGAAATAGCATCACCACCATACTGTATAAATTCAATTACATTGTTTTTTATTATTGGTTTAGCACCAATTGATTTTTCAATACCTTTCCCACTTCTTGCTACGATATGGTTTGAATCTATGATAGGTTGGTAATAGTTGAAAAATGCATCGATATAAATACCTGCTGAACCTGATTGTGATTGGAAAATTTCATTTTTTCTTACAATTGAATTTGAGTTGAAAACACTTACTCCTCTTCTTACATTAAAACAATAATTTTTATAAGCTTCTATATTTGATCCCCAAAGTGCTATCCCCGAATTAGCATCTGAAAATTTGTTTTCTGTTACTAATCCTGTCTGCCCTATGGTATAAATTCCGTAACCATAGTTAAAATTATTAGATGTACGGATATAGAAACCTTTAATAAGACAACTATCTGCTACTTCAACTGCGTGTAAGCCTTGTGGCGGGAAATTTCTACAGTCCACGATGCAGGAGTCCGTACCACTACCTATTAGTGCCAACCCCGGTATCATCACAACCTGTTCTTCATAAACTCCGTTGGCTACGTAAATGGTATCACCAAAGACACAAATGTTAATGCACTCCTGTATGCTGTCGGCGGCTGTTTCCCAGGTGGTGTATGGCGGTATGCTCAGTCCGGTTTTGCTTACGTATCTTATGGTAGCGTTTACTTCC
>JACAFC010000005.1 GCA_013388515.1 Ignavibacteriaceae bacterium
GCGAGTTTGAGCAAGCTAAGCCGATAATTGAATCACTTAGGAAAAATGAAAATTTAAACATAGTAGTTACGTTTTTTTCTCCTTCGGGGTACGAAAATTCAAAAAAATATCCTTTTGCAGATTTAGTATCCTACATCCCTTTTGATTCATACCAGAATGCAAAAATTTTCCGACAAATACTAAAACCGGATTTAGCTGTTATGATGCGTTATGACTTTTGGCCAAACCATATTTGGATGATGAGAAAATTTAATGTTCCGATTTTTCTCGTGGATGCTACAATGAAACCGCACTCACCTCGCAAACTCCCTTTGTTAAAAAATTTCCATAAAGTTTTGTTTAAAGATTTTACTAAAATTCTTACTGTTTCCATCAACGATGCAGATGGATTTAAAAGCTTTGGTTGTACAAGTAGCCAGGTTGAGGTTGTAGGCGACACAAGATTTGATCGAGTGTATGAAAGAAGTCAAGTTGCTCGTAAGAAAAATTTAATTAAGGAAGGATTGCTATCTGGGAAAAAAGTTTTTGCTGCAGGCAGTACATGGGGAATAGATGAAGAAATTATAATTCCTGCATTTATCAAACTTGCTAAGTATGATGAAAACGCCATCCTGCTCATAGCTCCTCATGAACCTACAATACTAAATCTAGAAAAAATTGAAAACGAATTTATTGGTAAGCTGCCTACAATCAGATTTTCAGCTATGAATAATTACAATAACGAAAGGGTGATTATAGTAGATTCGATTGGAATTTTACTTACTCTTTACACCTATGCATCTGCCGCTTTCGTAGGAGGCAGCTTTAAACAAAATATTCATAACGTACTGGAAGCAGCAGTTTACGGCATCCCGGTTTTGTTTGGACCAAAAATAGAAAACTCTCAAGAGGCTAAGGAACTGCTTCGTCGGGGAGGCGGTATTTTAATTAAAAATAAGCGAGATGCATACAAACAAATGCGTACGCTTTTTTCCAATGAAGAACTTAGAAAAAATAAAGGTCAAATATCTCTTCAGTATGTGAATGAAAACTTGGGATCAACAGAGAAGATAATCAAAAGGATATACAACTACATTTAGCTCCAAACCCGCTCAAGATTTTTTGTATCTTTCCATTAAAATATTTAAATGATGTTTTTCGTGACCGGCAATAACATATAAAAGTGCACGAACCGTAATTTCATTGTTATTGGCAATACCTCTGCGCTGTAAAGCTTCTTCATTCATTCCTCGTGCTAAAAGAATGTTGGATTCGCGAAGCAGCCTAAATTCATAGTTCAAATCAAAAAGCTCTCTTGCATTAAAATTACCATACTCAACATAATCGTCCTGATCAAATCCAGGGAGTGCTTGCTTTTCGCCTCTGGCAAAACACATTGCACGGTACGCCATAACACGTTCCGTATCAATCAGATGGCCAATAACTTCCTTCACTGTCCATTTACCAGGTGCATACGAAAAATTACCCATAGCCCCGGAGAATGAATTTATCACTTCTTGTGTTTCTTTTGATTGTGAATTAAGAATTTTATTTATATCATCTCCCTCAACAAGACTTATATACCGCTCATAATATGGAGCATAATCATTTTTATTTGGTCTCATAATTTTTTCCTTCAATTTGAAAAACTGCTGATTAAATATCGTTATTTTTATTCCCAGATTTTGATCTCAAACAATCCTGAGGAATTCGCCGCACCGCGAAACATTCCACTTGTATTATAAGTAATTATATAATTACCATCTTTATCAACGGCTATCAAACCACCATCACCTTGCGTAATTTTTTCTCTAATAATCTCGTTGGCAGCTTCCTTCAGCGAGTAGTTTTTGTATTTCATTAAAGCAGCAATACTATAAGCAACCGAATGCTTTATAAATAACTCGCCTTTACCGGAACAGGAAACTGCACAAGTTTGGTTATCTGCATAAGTTCCAGCACCAATTATCGGGCTGTCGCCAACTCTGCCCGGCATTTTATTTACCATCCCCCCGGTTGATGTTGCTGCAGCTAAGTTTCCATAAATATCCAGAGCTACGCATCCTACTGTTCCTTTTATTTCTTGTTTATTGAAATTCAGCCATTGTTCGTATCTGCGAGGAGTATCAAAATAATTATTGGGGACAAACTCCACATTCATTTTCTTACCAAATGATTCAGCTCCATCACCTACTAGCAAAACATGTGAAGTTTTTTCCATAACCAATCTTGCTAAGCTAATAGGATTTTTTATGTTCCTAACACTTGCAACAGCACCGCAAGATAAGTTTCGCCCATCCATAATTGAAGCATCAAGTTCATGTGAACCATCTGCAGTATAAACTGCTCCTTTACCGGCATTAAACATCGGATCATCCTCTAAGTATCTTACGACTTTTTCAACAGCATCTAGACTTGTTCCACCTTGCTGAAGAATTTTTTTCCCAATAGTTAATGCCTCTGCCATTGAATTTAGATACTGAGCTTTAAGTGAATCCGGCATTGATTTGCTTATTGTACCAACTCCGCCGTGAAGTACAATAACAAATTTTTGAGCTTGTTGGCTGGTATTGCTTTGACTTAAGCTTTCAGAAATGAAAATAAAAAATGTACTAAGCAATAATAAAATTGACTTCATATACTCAATTCATTTTATGAATAAATTTTTAACCCGGCTATTCCAATAATAATAAGCAGAATATAGAATAGGCGCGGCAACTCAGATGGTTCATTAAAAAGAAATATTCCTAGTATTGCTGTTCCTACAGCTCCTATACCTGTCCAAATGGCATAGCCAGTACCAATCGGAATATTCTTAACTGCTATTGAAAGCAGTACCATACTTACTATCATGCTAACAACTGTGAATAAACTAGGCCAAAACTTTGAAAAACCTGATGAGTATTTTAATCCTATAGCCCAAGATATTTCAAAAATTCCAGCAAGAAATAGTATAACCCAAGACATAATATTTACATCAATTGTGAATAGTATAAATTAATTTGAATAACTCTAAACCTATGATTCTAGGATCATTTTCATGGTTGATGCATCAATATTTCCACCGCTTATAATAACTCCAACTTTTCCATCAACCGATACTTTAGAATTCAAAAGTGCAGCAACACCTAATGCACCTGAAGGCTCAACAACAATTTTCATCCGAAAAAATAAAAACTTAACGGCCTCTATAATTTCTTTTTCAGAAACGGTTTTCATCTCATCAACATACTCAAGTATCAAAGGGAAAGTAATCTTACCTAAAGAAGCTGTACGTGTACCATCGGCGATTGTTTTTGGATTTTTAACAGTATGCAGAGTTTTAGAATAAAAAGATTTTGCGGCATCATCAGCTAACTCGGGTTCAATTCCAATAACTTTACAAGCAGGATTCTTCCCTTTGGAAGCAATTGCAGTTCCAGATAATAATCCACCCCCGCCGCATGGCGATAAGACATAATCGAGATCACCAATTTGCTCAAATAATTCAAGAGAGGCAGTACCTTGCCCCGCAATAATATCCACATGATCGAAAGGGGGAATTAATTTATAGCCATTTTGTTCGATCAATTTTTCTGCTACTTCTTCACGTACTGAGATTTCAGGATCATATAAAATAACTTGCGCTCCATATTCTTGAGCAGCAGCCATTTTAGTTTTTGGTGAATTTTTCGGCATTACAACTATTGTGTTCACATTAAGAAGCTTTCCAACTAATGCAACAGCCTGAGCATGGTTTCCTGAAGAATAAGTCACAACCCCTAACCGCTTTTCTTTTTCAGATAATTGGGAAATTGCATTGAAAGCACCACGAAATTTAAATGCACCCATTCTTTGGAAATTTTCACACTTTAAAAAAACTTTGGAGCCAACAATTTTATCGAGAGTGGAGGATGTTAAAACAGGCGTCTGATGAGCTATTCCTTTGAGTCTTGATCTGGCTTCTTCAATTTTAGCAAATAGCATAACCTGCATTCACAACTTAAGCTTCAATCCAAAAGATAAATTCTCAACTGGAGAAACTTGCTGGTTCGATTTCCAACCTAAAAATAATTCTACCGGCAATTGATTTTTAATTTTGAGAAGTTCAGATTCATCGTTAGAAAATTTTTCAAAGATAAGATTTTCCGAACTGGATTTTGTTGAATCCGGTTTAGTGTGGTCTTCAGTTTTACTTTTTTTCTTATCAATAACAACTTTCCAAACAATTAAACCAATAATTATTACTCCTGCTGCAATATAAAGAAAAGTATTGTCGCTTCCTGAATCACCGCTATTAGAAGAACTCCCGCTTCCACCAATATCTTCTTTAACCCCATTTATACTCTGTGCATAGCTTAATGGTGTTAGCAATGTCACTTGAAAAGTGAATGAAAACAAAACAATGAAAATGATCGTGTGAAAAAAAGATTTAGCTTTCATATTGTATCCTTAATTTGTGGATTGATAAATAACCTAACCTTTATTTTACACTAATTCAAGCTAGATAATCACGAAGATATTTGCCTGTCCAAGAGGATTTATTTGCTGCAATCTCCTCAGGTGTTCCTTCGGCAATAATTTCGCCGCCATTATCACCGGCATCTGGACCAAGATCAATAATATGATCGGCACATTTTATTACTTCAAGGTTGTGCTCAATTATTACAAGCGAATTGCCCTTCTCAAGCAATAAGTTAAAACAATTCAACAGTTTTGAAATATCGTCAAAGTGCAACCCGGTTGTTGGCTCATCAAAAATAAACAAAGTATGTTTTCTTTCTCGCTGGAGGGAAAGATTTGCTGCAAGTTTCACTCTCTGTGCTTCGCCTCCAGAAAGAGTATTTGAAGGCTGTCCAAGCTTAATATAGCCAAGTCCAACATCAGCTAAAAGTTTTATTTGTCGAAGTATTTTAGGGTCTGATTTGAAAAATTCGACCGCTTCATCAATTGTAAGATTTAGAACATCTACAAGATTTATACCTTTATAGGTTATTTCACGAATTTCCTCTTTGAAGCGTGTTCCTTTACAATCTTCACATTCCAAATAAATATCTGCAAGAAATTGCATTTCAACTTTTATGAATCCATCACCTTGGCAAGTTTCGCACCTTCCTCCAGGAACGTTGAATGAAAAATAACCTGGCTTATAACCTTTTGCTCTTGCTTGATGCGTTGAAGCAAATAACTCACGAATTAGTTCAAAAGCTTTTATATAACTAATAGGGTTTGATCGTGGTGACTTGCCAATTGGTGACTGATCAACTATTTCAACCTCATCAATAAACTCGTGTCCTTTTATCTCTCCGAACTTTCCAACTTTAGATGGAGCCATTCCATAATACTTTGCTAAACCGCCGTACAAAATATCGTGAACTAAAGTACTTTTTCCGGATCCGCTTACTCCGGTAATAACCACAAATTTATTAAGAGGTATTTTAACTGTAATATTTTTAAGATTATTCTCAGAAGCATCAATAATAGTAATTTCTTTAGTTGTTTTTTTATTTCGTTTTAAAGGAATAGGTATTTTAATTTTACCTGATAAGTATTTCCCGGTTAGTGAAGATTTATTCTTAATTATTTCATCATAGGTACCTATAGCAATAATTTCGCCGCCATTTGTTCCCGCTTTTGGACCCATATCAACAATTAAATCAGAACTTTTCATCATTTCGGGGTCATGTTCAACAACTAACACACTATTGCCAATATCTCTTAAGTTTTTCAAAATGTTAATCAGTTTAGAATTATCTCTAGGATGAAGCCCAATGCTTGGTTCGTCAAGCACATATAATGTTCCAACAAGTGAAGAACCAAGTGAAGTAGCTAAGTTTATTCGTTGAGCTTCTCCACCGGATAAAGTATTGCTTAACCTATCAAGTGTGAGATAACCTATGCCAACATTATTTAAAAATGTAAGCCGCTTGATTATTTCTTTTAATATTCGATCTCCAACTTGAAGATCAAAATCAGATAATTTTAATTCTTGAAAAAATTTTAATGCTTTCTCGATTTGAAGTTGAACAACGTCATGAATTGAATGATTATTTATTTTTACTTGAAGAGCCTCCCTTCTTAATCTTGAACCTTTGCATGCTCGGCAAATTGAATACCCCCGATATCTGCTAAGCAACACACGAATGTGCATCTTATAAGTTTTACTTTCAAGTTTCTCAAAAAACTTTTCAATACCAATAAAATCGCCAAAACCTTTTTGAATTTTGTCAACTTGTTCATCTGTGAGATTTTTAAATGGAACATTTAGCGGAATGTTAAATTGTTTTGCATTGTTCACCAGATCTCTAAGATGAACACTGTACTTTGCTGAACGCCATGGTGCAATAGCGCCTTCTGCAATAGTTAGGTTGGGATTGGGAATAACAAGATTCATATCTATTCCAATCGTTTTGCTAAAACCTTGGCAGACCGGACAGGCACCAAACGGATTGTTGAAAGAAAAAAATCTTGGTTCTGGTTCTTCGTATCTTATACCACAACACTCATAAAATTTATTGAATTCTGTCTGTTCGCCGGAATCGGAGTTAATAAGCACTAACCTATTGTCGCCTTCCTTGAATGTCACTTCTATTGCATCTGCTAATCGTGATCTTAATTCTTCTTTAACAACTTTAAATCTATCAATCACAACTCTTATTGCATCCTTTTTTTTAGGATTTACTTCTTCAACATTTATATCATGCAAACTTCCGTTAAAAAATATTCTGAAGAAGCCCCTTCTTTTAAGCAGTTCAATTTCTTGTTTGATTGTTGTTCCAGAATGCACATGAAGCGGGAATGTTAAATAAAATTTTGTTTCATTGGGCTGTTTTTCAAGCCATTCGATAACACTGCTAGTTGTGTCTTTTTTAACTTCTCTTCCACATTGAAAGCAAATGGTTTTTCCAATTCGAGCAAAAAGTAATCTCAAATAATCATACACTTCGGTAGTTGTGCCTACAGTAGAGCGCGGATTACGAGAGCCAGTTTTTTGTTCAATTGCAACTGCAGGACTTATACCTTGAATTGATTCAACATCTGGTTTGTTCATTCTCTCCAGAAATTGCCTTGCATAAGATGATAAACTCTCGACATACCTCCTTTGGCCCTCTGCATAAATCGTATCAAAAACCAGAGATGACTTTCCGCTTCCACTGACACCAGTAAATACTATTAACTTATTACGCGGGAGTTCAAAGCTCAAATTTTTAAGGTTATGCTCTTTAGCTCCTTTGACAATAATTTTTTTATTGTTGGAGTTTTTATTCTTAATGGTCATAAATTCTTTAAATTCTTCTTAGTTAGGTTTGTGTTCTAAAAGAAAATACTATTCCGAAAAGTAATACTAACAAATATTACGAGGCTATTATATTACTTTTTTAATCCGGTGAGAAATACTTGTGCTTCCTACTTATTACTTGATGTTTTTTCTTCAAGCAATTTAAGTGTTTCTATTTTCTGATCAATTACTTTTATCTTCTCGTTCAATTCATTTATACTAGCATTAATTTGATCCTCGTATTCTGCCTTATCCCAATATCCCCGTTCTTCAAAGTAGCTTTTAAACAGCCAATTATGTTTTAGTGCTTCCATATTCTCTGAAAGACGTGATGCAGCAATTCGCGCTTCAAAAGAAGTTTTTTGAATTTCAGACATTGTTGAGGTAAACATTGAATCATATCGGCTGCCTTCAACTAAAACTTGACCGAGTAATCCTCTACCTTTACTCACACCATTTATAACAGTATCAATTTCGGTAACAACTTTATTTACATTTGAAATTACTGTACTTACTCCGCTTCCAAGTCCTTTAAATATTTCAGATACTTTTTCCAGCTCAACAATAACAGCGTACAGGCTTTGATCGGCTCGCTTAGTTAATTCAGTTGCCTGATTATAAAGTTTTTCATCGGTAAGTATTTTACCAATTGTACCCTGCCCTTCATTTATTTTAGCCACTATTTCAGCCAAATTTTTTGTCATTTCTTTGGTGTAACTCATAATACCTTGCGTCTCATCAATTACAGCACCAAAACCGAGAGGATCTTTAGCTTGTATAATTCCACCGTCTCCAATTGGATCAGCACTTGCACTACCTATTTGCAGCACAACCACTTTATTTCCTACCAATCCTTCTGTTTCGATAGAAGCTTTTGTATCTTTTTTTATGAATCGCTGAATTTCATTATGAAGCCTCATGGATACTTCGACTCGTCCGGTTGTGTCTTGTACAATTTTAATATCTTTTACACTCCCGACATCTATTCCTCCTAGCCGAACTGGTGCACCATTTCTTAATCCTTCTATATTTTTAAAGTAAGCTTTTACAGTAAAAGTTGGACGAAACAGCGATTCTTTATTTCCTAAAAGAAAAATTCCTAATACTAAAAGTGTGCTTCCGATAAAGATAAAAATTCCTAGCTTTGCTCCTGATAAATCTTTAAGCATCAATTCCTCCCATTTCCCTTAATTATTTCATCACTAAAAAAGTTTTTTAAGAAAGGATCTCTAGAAGAAGTGAGTTCACCGATATCGCCAGAATATTGTATCTTACCTTCCTCAAGCACAACAGCCCGATCGGCAATAATCCGCGCACACAGAATATCATGTGTTACAATTATAGATGTCATCTTCAATTCTTTTTGTAAATCAAGAATTAATTTGCTTATTTCTTTTGTCGTTATAGGATCAAGCCCGGTTGTCGGCTCATCATATAACATTAATTTTGGTTCAGTAATTATTGATCTTGCAAGCCCTATTCTTTTCTTCATTCCTCCAGAAAGATCGGCTGGCATCTTATCAATAGCTTCTTCTAAAGACACTTTTTCTAGTACATCTTTAATTTTTAATTCTCTTTCTTTAGGTGTAAGATTTGAATGCCTAATTAGAGGAAACTCCAAGTTACCTCTAACACTCATCGAATCGTATAGAGCAGCACCTTGAAATAAAAATCCCATTTGCTGCCTTAATTCGTTTAGCTCATCCATTTTAAGGTGAAGTACTTCTTTGCCAAAAATTTTTACACTTCCTTTGTTGGGCTCCATTAATCTTATCATACATTTAAGCAAAACACTCTTTCCCGTTCCGCTTCTTCCGAACACAACAAGATTTTCAGCTTCTTCAACATTTAATGAAACCTCGTCCAAAACAAGGTGGCTGCCAAAGGATTTTGATAATTTTTCAACTGTTACCATATTATATTGTTGGCCATAACCATAAAGTAATTTTAACAAGGATCATATCAAAAATTAAAATTAAAATTGATGAAACTACAACAGCTGTGGTTGAAGCTTTTCCAACACCTTCGGTGCCATTTGTTGCTGTATAGCCTTTATAAGTTCCAACTAATCCAACAATAAAACCGAAACCAAAAGTTTTTGCAATTCCAGGAATAGCATCACCAAGTTCAACAGATTTAATTACAGCGCCAGTGAAATAATCAAAGTTCATGTTTTGGACAAGAATAACAGCTACATACGCACCAAATAACGCGATGAATATGACATACACTGTTAGAATTGGAAGAATGAAAGTGCATGCGAATATTCTTGTAACAACTAAATATTTAAATGGATTAACAGCACCAACCTCCATAGCATCAATTTGTTCAGTAACTCTCATTGAACCGAGCTCAGCGCCAATTCCCGAGCTTACGCGCCCGGCAAAAATTAAAGCTGTAATAACAGGACCAAGTTCCCTTACGATTGATATTCCAACTGATCCAGGCAAGAATGCTTCAGCCCCAAAACGAACTAAAACAGGCTGAGTTTGCATGGTAATAACTAATCCAATTATAAAACCAGTTAAACTAACAATGGGAAAAGTTTGAATACCTAATACATCCATGTGTTTTCGGATTTGTTCAATTTCATAAGGTGGTTTAAAAACATTTTTGAAAAATAGGATTGTGAATTCGGTTAGTCCGCCAATAGTTTCAAAAAAATTGCCCGATTTTTTTTCAAAACTTTTATAGATTTTTCGATGTAAGGATTGCGATTTCATCGGGGTAGATATAATAAAAGATAATTTTATGGCTTCCAGAGTCAAAATTACTTAAAAATGAAAATGAAAAAAAATTGATGAGAAATTGGAAAGCTCAATCGAAAGCATTTATTAAGTGCTCTATTCGTGGTTTCTCATTTGCAATTATTAAAATTGAAATAACATCAAATCTGCACAAAATTTCTCTCACATTGTTTTCATAAAGATATAATTCTGCTATTCTCTTTAGCTGTTTAATTTTATTTTTAGTTACCGATTCCTCCGGGTATCCAAAATCCAAATTTTTTCTGGACTTAACTTCAATAAAAACTAATCCCTCTTCATTAGGGTCTTTTGCTATAATATCAATCTCACCTTTTCCATAACGATAATTTCGTTTAATGATTTGATAACCTTTGTTAACAAGAAATTCAACAGCAAGTTCTTCGCCTTCGTTTCCAAATATTTTTGTTGAATAACTCATGCAACATCACTCGTGTCGGTAAACTTTAAATCGAAGCTGCTATCAATAATATTTTTAACAAAACTTCGTCTATGAAATTCAGTTAGTCCAAATAATTTAATTGCGTTAATATGTTCTTTAGTTGGGTAGCCTTTGTTTTTTGACCAAAGATATT
This sequence comes from Ignavibacteriaceae bacterium, assembly GCA_013388515.1. Lineage (GTDB taxonomy): Bacteria > Bacteroidota > Ignavibacteria > Ignavibacteriales > Ignavibacteriaceae > XYD12-FULL-36-8. Next base: position 10,578 of record JACAFC010000005.1, read on the forward strand.
CAGGGTGCTTCTCATTCAATTTAAGCATCAGCTTATCTCTTGTTACCTTAGCAATAATGGATGCTGCTGCGATCGAGAAGGATTTTGAGTCGCCTTTAATTATAGGTAAGGTTGGGATTTTGTGTTCGAATGATTTATTCCCATCAATCAAAATTAAATCAGGCGTAACTTTAAGCTTGTTAATTGATTTCTTCATAGCCATAAGAGATGCTTGAAGAATGTTTATCCTATCAATTACAATATTTGAAATAATAGTAACTGAGAAGTCTAAGCATTTCTCGATAATGTAAGGATAAAGTTCTTCCCGCTGTTTTGCACTTAATTTTTTTGAATCATTCACATTCGGAATGAATGTTTCGGGAGCAAATACAACTGCCGCAGCTACTACAGGACCTGCAAGCGGTCCTCTGCCGGCTTCATCTGTGCCAGCCAAAATCTGAATTCTACTATTCCGATAAAGATTGTCGAAATGTCTCATGTCCCAGCGTAAATTGCAATTATGCCCATTACCATGCAAATCTTTAAAAGCATACTAATTTTGGATAGATTTTTGTGAGCAGAATCATTTAAAAGCAGCTTTATTGAATAAAACAGTAATGTGTTTACAAAAATCATAACAATAACAAAGTATTCAATCTTGTAGATTCTATAAGCAAAAGGAATGAACGTAAGTATGAAAAATACTGCTGAAACTACGATAATTAGTTTCTTGGATGTGCGATCACCATATTTAGAAGCGAATGTAATAATTCCTGCATACAAATCACCTTTGATATCTTCCATATCCTTTACAATTTCTCTAATGAAATTTAATAGGAATGCAAAAACTGCTGGAATCAATCCCGCCAAAATATTCTCCGCTAACATAGCACCATATAGCAAAGCGGAAGATGTAAGTGCAGCTACAGTAATATTACTTATAAATAATAATTTTTTTAATACAGCTGAATAAAGAAAAATTATGGTGTTAACCATAATCATAAATAAAAATGAATTCAATCCATTCGTTCCGGCTAGTATTAAAGAGGCTAATACTAGAATGATATAAAATCCCTTAGCAGCAGTAATAGTTAATAATTTATTAGGAAGGACTCTTTTCGGCTTATTAAACTTATCTATTTCAACATCATAGATATCGTTAATAATATTTCCTGCGGAGCAAGCAAGTGCCATTGAAAAAGCTGCATATATTAGTGAGTACTCAAACTGATTGTTAAGAGATGAAATCTTGCCTGCAATAATTACAGCAAAAAAAGTTATGAAAAAATTAGACGGTCTGATTATTAGGAAAAAAGCTTTAAGCTTATGCATTTATAAAGATCTTATCAAACATTTTTTATTGTGAGAATATTGTGATTCCGCGATTATCATTTTCTCTAAAGTTTTTTAAAAGCTTTTGGTATTGGAGCATCAATAAGCTAAAGAGAATACTTAAATCCAGATATTTCGCTTTATTTCTTAAGGTCCAGAATATTAGCTGCCAGAAATATTTTCTTTGTGAATTAACAATTCCCAATTTAAAAATTATCATTAAAAAAATAATAAGTTCATAAAAACCAATTTTCCTTTTGATTGGGTATTTAACTTTTTTCCGGTTGAGAATGGAATAATATTTAATGATTCTTTGATATATGTTTTTCGGATCATAAACATTTTCCAGAATCTTTTTGTATCCGTTAAAAAGTAACGCCTTATCCATAATTGGGATAATGTTAGTTCTATCTTCATGAAATTCAAATGCTTTTAACAAACGTTTTTCTCTTTCCATACGTTTATAAAGCTCTGTACCAGGAGGAGCTTTGAGCACATTAATTACAACTAACACAAGCCCGCTTTCTTGAATAAAATCAATTAAGTTTGGAAAAACATCTTCAGTGTCCGTATCTAATCCAACGATAAATGTACCAATTATTATAAAACCTTCAGATTGCAGCTGCTTAATATCTTCAAGTAAATTTCTATTTGTATTCTGCTTTTTCCTCATCTGTTCAAGGGAGGGGGTTTGTAATGATTCAATTCCAATTAATATGTGTCGAAATCCAGCTTCCAACATCAACTGCATAAGTTCGGAATCATCAACAAGATTTATAGTAAGCTGAGTTGCAAAGGCAGGAGCAAAATTATTTTTACCTCTCCACTCAATTAATGCAGGTAGTAATTCTTTCTTTAACCTCTCCTTATTCCCAATTAGATTATCATCTGCAAAAAAAATCATTTCATTTTTACCATTAGAAACAAGTAAATCCAATTCTCTTAGAATTTGACCGGTTGATTTTGTACGCGGCACTCTTCCAAATAGTGCTGTAACATCACAAAAATCACACAGGTAGGGACAACCCCTAGAATATTGTAAAGTTGAATACAAATATTTATTCAAGTCTATTAAATCCCACATTGGTGGCGGGGTTAACTTTATATCGGCAAACTCATTAGAACTATATATCCGTTTGAGAGAATTATTTTCTAAATCTGAAATAAATTGCGGTAACGTGATTTCTGCTTCGTTAAGAACAAAATGAGTTATATCAGGAAATTTTTCATATTCGTGCGTAAAGAGTGGCCCTCCAGCAACTATTTTCTTTTTGTGATTTGCACAAATTTGAACAATGTCTTTAACACTTTCAGTTTGAATGTTGGTTGCGCTAATAAATACATAATCAGCCCATCTTAAATCTTTTTCTTTTAGTGGATCTATGTTTACATCGACAAGTTTTTTATTCCAATTTCGAGGTAAAATAGATGCTACGGTTAATAAGCCGATTGGTGGAAAGTTAGCTTTTTTGCCGGATAAGCGGACCATATCTTTAAACTTGGAGATAGTATCCGGCATTTCAGGATAAACTAACAAAATGTTCATACAGAGTAACCTAATAGTATCAATACAATGTAATTGTATTTATGAAGTTAAGAAATATCTGCAATGAATTCCCTTTTGGTGAGCATCAAGAATTTTATCTAATCACTAATTCAAGTTATAAATTATGCTCAAAAATGCTAAATTAAATTACAAATATTTAATCTAGTATATAAACTCATTTTAAAGACTCAATTCAGCACGAGGAATAATAATATCATATGTACCGGATGGCTAAAAAAGGGAAATTATTGATAGAAATACTTCCCGATAAATGTGATTTTTGCGGTTGTTGTGTTGGAGTATGTCCAGAAGATGCAATAGAATTAAAGGAAGCATCGATAAGAATTATTGATTCCTTTTGTACAAATTGTTCTAAATGTGTTTGGGCTTGCCCAATTGAAGTAATAAAGTTTAACAAAGAAGGCGTAGAAGCCTAATTTCTTGTACTAATGAAAAACGAATACGATATTATTGTAGTAGGTGCTGGGCCTGCAGGTACAACAGCAGCGAGATTTGCTGCTGAACAAGGGGTATCTGTTTTAGTGCTTGAAAAAGATAGAGATGTTGGCTATCCGGTTCGTTGTGCTGAGGCAATAAATAAACGAACCGCTGATGAATTCATTAAACCAAATGATAAATGGATTTCTTCTCACATTTCAAAATTTTCTTTCATCTCACCAAACAATAGCGAAGTGTTAATAGATTTTAATTCTGTCCAAGGCTACATCCTTGAAAGGAAAATATTTGATTATGAACTCGCAAAAATTGCATCAAATGCAGGAGCAGAAATTATTACTAAAGCATACGTGAATGGATTGCTTTTAGAAGGGCAAAAAGTTTCCGGCGTAACAGCAGAATATCGAGGTCAGCAAATCAATATTAAGTCCAAAATAGTTATTGGTGCCGATGGTACAGAATCCAGGGTGGGACGATGGGCAGGTATAAAAACGCATGTACATTTAAAAAATATGGAATCCTGTTTTCAGGTTACGGCTTCAAATATTTCTGTTGAGCCGGATACCCTGTACTTTTATTTTGGTAAAAATGTTTCACCTGGTGGTTACTTCTGGGTATTCCCTAAAAGCTGCACAACAGCCAATATTGGTTTGGGCATTAGTGGTTTAGAGGGAAAAGAAAAATCTGCACTTGCTTATTTGAATGATAATTTAGCTAGACTTTTTCCACACGCCTCAATTTTAACACAAGTGGCAGGAGGTGTGCCATGTTCAATTACACTGGAGAAAATAACTTCCAATGGAATTATGCTGCTTGGAGATGCAGCCCGCCAGGTTAATCCACTAAGCGGAGGCGGGATAGCCAGCGGAATGATCGGAGGCCGCATTGCCGGCATAATTGCCGCCGAAGCAATTAGAAAAAATAAACTTGATCACATATTCACTTATGAAAAGGCATGGTACAATGAACGAGGTAAAATGCATGAGGTATTTAACAGATTGAAAGAAGGCATTTATAGTTTTACCGATGAAGACTTTAATAAAATCATGGAAAAATTTCAAAAGGTACCTCTATCCAAGCGCACAATTGGAAAACTATTCCGAATTGCCTTAGCCAATAAACCCAGTCTTCTAATAGATATATCTAAAGTATTTCTAGTTTAAAAATCATTTAAAAGACCAAAATGAATTTTACCTTCTGAAAAAGAATCATCTTTAGCAAGTGCAAAACTTACCCCAATAATGCCCAACGAAGATTCAATATTCAATCCTAAGCCATATCCAATATTGAATGCTTCTTGCTGGACAGTTTGTGTTGAAGAATTTTCTTTAGATAAGAAATAACCTGTATCGAGGAATAAAAAAGTATAAGTTCGTGGTGTTAGTAATAATCTATATTCGAGATTTGACCAAAATATTCTTGAACCAAGAAATTGATCTTCACGATAACCACGTAAAGTGTTTGTACCTCCCAATCGAAATAAATCACTAATTTCAAGAAATGAACCTTTAAGTTCTTTTCCATTTAACTTTAAAGCAATTACCTGATTTCTGAAAACTGAGTAGAAGAAATCTATCCCAAGCAAAATTTTTTGTAGATTAATATTTGTTGCTGTGTTTGCAGTTAAAAATTGCTCTGGGCCGTTTATTTTCTTTTTATTAAATGAATATGAAGTATTAAAAAAGATTCCTTCGGTGGGAGAATATGGGTCGTCGCGTGTATCAATTCTTAGATTTAGAGCTGATGAAATTGTGTTAGAATTGAATACTGTAAAAACATTATTTGTATTCTCTGATGGTATTACCGACTCGGCAGCAAGCTGCAGAGAGGCAGTAATAGATTCCGTTGCAAGGAATTCTATGGCACTTTCAAATTTTCTCTGAACGTAAATAGTGTCTTGTTTTCGCTGATTAAAGCCAAGAGAAATATTGAAAGGCAAATTAAATATCCATGGTTCAAGATACTTCAGCTCAAGCTCTTGAGAATTGCGATCAAGTTTCTGCCATCGAATAGCTGCAGATCTGCCGGTACCAAAAATGTTGCGTAAGCTTACATTCACCAAACCCGTTATATAAGCTTTCTCGCCAGTTTTAGCTGCAGGTATGTATCCAATAATTCCATCAAAATTGTTTGTTTGCCTCTCTTTCACTTCTATCTGCAAAATTCCTTTTTTCTCATAGTCAAAAAAGAATAACGGGGTTGCTACAGGTTCAAAAAAGCGCAGCCGATTCAGTTTAGCTGGAATTAAATCAATTTCTTTCTGTGAATACAGTTTCCCATCACTAATTCTTAATTCGCGTACTATTACCTCATTATCTGTTTTTTTATTTCCTTTGATTTCAATTCTATCAATCGATCCTCTCAAACCTTGATTAACTTCTAATGTGATATCTGCGAAGTAATCGTCTTTGCCTTCCTGAAAAAAATTAATTGCTTTAATATTTATTCTTGCAAATGGATACCCATTGTTTTCAAAATAAACTAATGATCGTACAATGGCTTCTTCGATTTCTAATTTTGAAAAAACCTTTCCTTCCAAGTATTTATATCCATCTAGGATTTCTTGATGATTTATCGAGTCATACCATTCAATTTCAATTTTTCGGAGATAGGTTGGCTCACCTTCTGAAATTGTAATTTCAATGTTAATTTGTGAAGAATCATCATTGTACTTAAGATTACTTAGTTGAATTATTGAATTGTAATAGCCATTAGCACTTAAGTTCGATGCAATATTTATAAATGCTGAATCTAATTCTTCATCTTTAAATTCAGAAGAAACTAATAATCCACTCCATTGTAAGTAATCATTTTCACTAAATATTCGGCTGCCAAGTATGTGGATGGACTGTATTTTTTGCGGGTGAATTGTTAAACTAAAAAATAAGAATAAAGAAAAAAGAAAAAAGAGTTTACGGAGCATCAGTTAATCTCAGTTTCTTACCGAGCGAGTTAATTTCAATTTGAGCTTTTATTCTGTTTGCTTCCTCAAGAGTTATATTACAAACTTCATATTTAGCAGCATTGCATGATCCTAGTGCAGAAGCAAGACGCAAAACCTCCTCAAAGGGCATATTGTTATGCCATCCATATGCAATCCCAGCCACAAAACTATCCCCACTGCCAGTTGAATCGATTGATTGGATATTTGGATTTACGATTTTATACATGAAATCAAAGTTAGAAGCATATGAATCATTTCCTCCATCAGTAATAAAAGCTTGTTTAATATTTTTAGAGTAAAGAAATTGAAGGTGTTTGATTACAGCGTTTTCAGTTTTTAGCGGAGTATTTAAAGATTTTTCAACTTCATCAATATTATTATGAAGAATTGTTGGTGAAGCAGCAATGCAATCTTTAAGATGTTCACCATAAGTATCACATACAGAGATTTTATCATAATTATTTGCTACTTGAATACCAAAGGGAAAGATTGAATTAGTATTTTCACATGGTGAACTGCCCGAAAACACCACCATCTCACAATTCTGAATCATTTTTTCCAACTTTTGTTTAAACTCATCAACTTCTGAAATAGAGATCTTAGGGTTATTGCCGAAGTATGATGTAATCATTTGTTTTGATTCATCAACAATAATTGCAGATGTGCGTGTTTCCGATTCTGTATTGATCGATGTAAAATTAATATTTTCTTCGGTAAGCACTTTTTTTAGAATTTTACCGTGCAATCCTCCAATAAAGGTGAAAGCCAAATTTTCTAAAGAAAGCAGATTTAATTGCCGGCTGACATTAATTCCTTTTCCGCCGGCTTTGTATTCCTCCCTTGGATTTCGGTTTTCCGAATTGTGTTTTACACTTTTATAAGTAAACCTATGTTCTAAAAGCGGATTAAGAGTAACGGTTAAAATCATAAAAAGACTTATTACAAAGCATTACTTGGATCAGCTATTCAAATAAATTAGAAGTTAGTTGAAGTTAATTCCGATACCTAAAAAAATCTCCATATAATGGTGTTATCAATCGATAATCACCGAAACCTGTTTCATCGAGGAAAACAAAACTTTTATTTAACTCGTAGTATTCCCAAACTTCATAAGGTTTCGAATCATATTCAAAAGGATGCCTATCTATGTTATTTGGAGCCCCAAGAATTATATATACCATCCCCCTATCGGTCCTCCAGCCCTCTACATAGTGAGAAAAATTTTCGTTCGAAAAAGCTACACGCCGATAATATTCATCAAATACGGGATTGTCATCAGACTGTGGATCGGGATCCTTTTTTTTCCAATACTCCAAATACTTCTGAATTTTATCTTCTTTTGATTTGGCAGATTCTATTTCATCTATTTCGCTGCTAGTTGCAATATAAAGCATTTGTGAAACTGCTTTATCTAAATCCCGTATTGACGATGGAACGCCCATCCATCTTGAAACAAAAGTTTTATTGCTGTTAGCTGTTAAGTCATTTTGATTGTCTGAAACCTTTACACTAAGCAAATAATTACCTAAACCTAAATCAACATCTTTAATAGTATGAAAAATTTGGGTTCTTCCAGAGTCTATGTGCTTGGATAGCTCTTCATTGTAAACACCATTCTTTGCGTCTTCTAAAATTGAATAACTAATTTTAATTTCTCTTGGAGCTGAAGAATACAATTCGAAAAAGAATGGAATGCCGTCTTTTTTTGCCGCAACATTTCTTGATACATTTGGAATGATTTTATTACTTCCATCAACGATAGTCTGCTTCGAAATCAACATGACATCACTGATTGAGAACGCTGATTCCAATTTCCGGACGTTAAAAATATTTTCGATAGAATACTCTTTACGCGAATCAATATCTTCAAAAGCCGTTCTTATATTATACTTTCCAGGTTCAAGATTGAACGATTTCATGCTCAAATTATAATTACTCTTTGAAGTAGTTTGATTAAAATCTTTAACAACTATTTTTTCACCCCAGGTTTTTTCCGTAATTAAGTTATTCTTATCCTCATCGAAAATGGAAACAGTCAGGTTATACTTTGATTCAAAACCATTTCCAACCTTAACGAACTGAATTTCGGAATAAGGAACTTGTATAAATACGTCTACACGGGTTTTATTTAGATCAGCAGAGATAAAGCAAAGATACTCTTCAAAAAATTTTGTTTTTGAAGAAAATTTAATTTCTTTATCTGTTCGATCTGGTTGAGCCAAAACCACCGTAAAGAAAAATAAAACCCAGATGGTGGTAAATATTTTTTTCATAAAGTAACCTCCTCTATTGTATTAATTTACCAAACACATCATAATCATCGTAGTCGTAAATTTCCACATTATAAAAACTACCTAAGTTTAAATTTTGTACAGCAGGAATAAGTACCTCACCGTCTATTTCTGGGGCATCGCGGTATGAACGCCCAACAAAAAATCCATTTTCTCTGCCTTCAACTAAAACATTTAACTTTTTTTTCAAAAGTTGTTTGTTCTTTTCAATGGAAATCTTTTTCTGGATTTTCATTAAAGTATTCACTCTGCTGTGTTTTACTTTAGCAGGAATAGGATCTCCTAAAATAAAACTGCTTGTGTTTTCTTCTTGAGAATAGGGGAATACACCAAGCTTGTCAAATTTTGATTCATGCACAAAATCGCATAACTCTTCAAAGTGCTTTTCTTTTTCTGCAGGGTATCCGGCAATAAGCGTTGTTCTCAATACTAAGTCTGGTATTTTAGCTCTTAGTGTTTCAATCAATTGTTTAGTTTTATTTGAAGTAATGCCTCTTCTCATTGATTTTAAAACATCATCCGAAATATGCTGAAGCGGAATATCTAAATATTTGCAAATTTTTTCATTATTTGCAATGACATCTATTACATCTTCCGGAAAATGAGAAGGATAAGCATACATTATTCTTACCCACTGAATTCCATCAATATTGGTAATTTTTTCTAGTAATTCGGCTAAGTTTCTTTTTCCATACAAATCTTTACCGTAATCAGTAGTATCTTGACCAATAATTATAATTTCTTTTACGCCATAATCGGCTAAAATTGAAGCCTCGTGAATTAGATCATTCATTGGTTTAGATTTATGCAATCCCCGCATCAGGGGAATTGCACAGAAGGAGCAAGGATGGTCACAACCTTCGGAAATTTTAAGATAGGCAGTATGATTTGGTGTGGTTAGTATCCTTTCTCCTAAAAGTTCATGTTTAAAGTTGCCTCCAAGATTTTGAATAATTTCCTCATATTTTTCAGTACCGAAAAACGCATCAACCTCAGGAATTTCTATAACCAATTCATTCTTGTATCTCTCTGATAGGCAACCAGCAACAACTATTTTTTTTGCGGCACCAGATTTTTTTAGTGCAACCGCTTTAAGTATTGTTTCAATAGATTCATTTTTAGCTGACTCGATAAATCCGCAAGTATTAATAATTATTGTATCGGCAATTTTGGGATCTTCAATTAATTCAAATCTATTAGTATTAAGCTGTTTCATAAGTCGTTCGGAATCAACAGTATTTTTGGAACAACCAAGAGTAATAACACTAACTTTATTCTGCCTATTCTTTGCCATACTTCAATTCACTTTTCAATTAACTGGAGTAGAATTAAAATGAATGGCGCCGAATAAATTAAGGAATCAAATCTATCAAACACTCCGCCATGGCCAGGAATTAAACTGGAAGAATCTTTTACACCTGCATCTCTTTTAAATAACGATTCAATCAGATCGCCAATTTGACCAAGAATTCCAACAATAATCCCTGCTCCGAATATTGTGTACCATGTTAAAAAATCTAAAAAAATAAACTTAGCGAGAATTAAAAATAAGATTGCTGATACAAATCCAGCCGCTGCACCTTCCCAGCTTTTTTTGGGGCTTACACGCGGAAAAAGTTTATGTTTGCCAAATGCGGTACCAATATAGTATGCTGCAGAATCGCAAATCCATATTGCGGCAAAAACAGAGATGATTATAAATCCTCCATTAATATAATTTTGGCTTGGTTCTCGGTAGAATTCTCTAATTAAAATTAGGCTTGATGAAAAAACTCCAATATATAATATACCAAGCGTTGAAATTCCTAGATTAAATAATGCAGATCCCTTGTTTCGAAAAAGTTCGATTAAGCACAACAAAGCAAAAGCAATCGATATTAGATAAAATTGATTAAACAGTTGAATGTAGGCGTTTGTAACAAAAAGAAAAATAATTCCCAGCCCTGCCATCAAATTTGCAGAAACACTTTTTTGTTTTGCTAAAGCCGCAAATTCATAATATGAAACGAGAGAAATCATCAACACAAAAAGTAGGAAATAATATGTTCCTAAGTAGCTAGCAAGCAGGATGACGGGAATTGCAGCAATAGATACTAGTACACGGATCAAGCCATTACTCATCTGCAGTTGCCTCTTCATCTAAACTATTTAGACTTTTAGTTTTCTGAATAAATTCGAGCACATCTTGTACATCTTCTTTCCTAGCAAGAAGCTTGATAACAGAAAAATCACCAGGCGCGGGATAATTCCTATCTTTTTGCGACAGAATTACAACGTTTATTCCTGCACTTTCAAGGTTGTCTTTAAGCATTTCAACTTCGATTTCTTGAGATGATGTATATACAATTTCCCAGTTCTTCTCATTCCATTCCTCTGGCTTCATATAATCTTCATCAGCTAATAAGGTTGAACCACAATCCGGACAAAATGCAATTCCCTCAACATATTCATATTCACAATTCGGACAGACTGGCATAAGCCCTCCTAAATTTTAATTGTATTAGAATAATACTTCTTAATTAGAAAAATCAGTCCAGAAAAGATAACAGACATGGCCACTAACACTGCAAAAGATGAACTTAAGTCAACTGATTTACTAATAGTTGAGCTAATTAGTTCATCATCACCAAAAACAAAATAAAGCATTACAGCAGTAAAATTATTTAGAAAATGAAGAATGATGGGAATAATTATTGAGTTACTCATATAAGCTGCATATCCAAAATATAATCCCAAAATAATAAGAGGAATGAGACCGTAGGGATTAAAATGGTTGGCGCCGAAGAATATTGCGGTTAAAAGTGCAGCATAAAATGGTTTCATTTTAAATTCAAAACTCCTCTGAATGAAGCCCCTGAACATAGCCTCTTCACTTAATGCGGGAATTACTGCCACGACAAATACAATAAGAATAGCTTCAAAAATATTATTTGCTTTGAGCAAATTGCCATATGTTTTTTCAACATATTCGTTTAATGTGTCCAACAAATCTTTTACTGACTTGATGATTGGAACATTATTAGCCAACATATCTAGAAAATAATTTTGGATGTACAAATAATTTTGTAGAAGTATTGTTAGTACAACAATCCCTAAGGTAAACAGCAATACTTCCTTCCAATTAGGCAGCTTTACTCTAAGAAACTCTGTTAAATTGCTGTAAATCAATTTCGAAAAAACAATCGCCGGCAGTAGAATGAATAAAATCTGGCCAGCAGTTGTCATCAACCTAACACCATTGATAGGTGCATTTTCAATATCTAATCCAAAAATCAGTAAAGTTAATAATCCGCCTACAATTTGATAAAGAATAAACCCTCCAACCAATCCAATGAAAGCAGCAATAATTGGTGAAATTTTAGGATTGAATCGTTGCTCCATAGTTGGCTCGGTATTAGAATCCATACTCAAAAAATCAACGGGGTTTGTATTTGTATTTTGATCTATATCGCTGTTATTATTTTCCATAAGGAGAAAAATGAAGTCTGATAAAAAGAATATTAATTACTAATACCTCAGCAATCGAAAAAAACGGCTATTGCTTAATTTTTTTTTGAAGTTGGTTTTCCAGCTAACCCTTCGTAAGCAGTAAGTTCTCCATCAATTGCTCCAATTATTACTTTTGTTTTTACCTTTACAGGCATTTTAAGAGCATCATCAGTCATCCAAACCAATATACTGCCTTCGCTTTTGAACAATCCACCTTCTTGCACCAAGGGTTCGACAATAATGCAGTCGAACTTTCCAGCTGTAACTTCTACAGTTTCTTTCCCATGATACCTGATATCTAGATCATAAACTTTGTTCTTGTAAAAATTCTTAAGATGGATCCGATCATCAACTTTCAGTTTAGAATAATCAAAGGTTCGTGCAAGATAAAAAGCTGATACAATATCGTTCACATACTTTGGTATGTCGTATTCACCTTCACTTGTTTTTGCCTTACCTTTTCTTTGATCAAAAAAAGCTGAGAAATCTCGCGAATAGCTTCCTTCACGAATATGCTGTTCAAATCTCCAGGGGAACAGACCTTCAGTATCCAGATATGTTTCATATCTATCCCGCACTTTAAATATCCAGTCAAAGCTTGGCACTGTATTAACTTCGAAGGTAATATGGAAAGCATCTCTTCCTGAAATTCGTTTTATTTTTGGAATGTAGAAAGTAGCAATACCAGCAGTAACAAAACCATATTTAACATCAAATGTTAATTTTTCACCAGTTTTAAATGCCTTATTTTCTATCTTTTTAAAGTTATCAGCCGGAGGCAAAATTATACCACCCAAAAATGAAGATATGAACAATAGAAATATCAGCAAGGATGATTTAGACATTAATTTCTCCAACATTTTTATTAAAGTTAATTAAATTTTGCACTTCGTAAAATACATCTTTCATGTTAATGCTATTCATACAATTTAATTTTTCGCATTGTTTTCTTGTACAATTTTTACAATCGATGGTTGGGATGAATATTCTAGTTTTATTTGAATAAGGTCCCCATCTTTTAGCAGAACAGGATAATATTTTAGGATAAAAACCTATTGTTGATTTTCCGAGTGCCGCTGCAATATGAATTGGGCCGGTTGAGTTTGAGATGAAGAGCGATGATTTATTAATCAATGCAATCAAGTCTGAGAGTCTTAGCATTCCAGCAAAGTTTTTTACTGAATTATTTATCGTTAATTGATCACAAAGTTTTTTTTCAGACTGTGAGCCGGTAATAATTATAGCAGCTTTTAATTTTTCGGAAATAATTTTAACTAATTCTAAAAAACTGGCTATTGGTAAATCTATAGCACTTCCGCCGCTGCCAGGATGGATGATAATAATCGGAAGCCTGGTATCTACTCTGTTTTCGTTTAGTAGTTTTTCAACTTTAAATTCTCCATCTGCAGGTACATTTAAATTGAAATGAATACTATTAGTATTAAGTTCTTCATTAATTCCAAAAGCTTTTAACAAATTTACATTGTATTCAAGCTCATGTTTCTCCGCATATTTTCTGTGTTCAAAAATTTTATAATTAAATAGAAAAGAATACCATCTATATCCGGTTCCTATTCTATTTTTTATTCCGCTAAGAAATGTAATTAGCGCAGTTAGGAATGTAGGATAAACTATGATGCTTGAGTCAAATTTATGTTTTCTAAGTTCATGGCAATTGCTGTTTATTAATGCTTTGCCAGATTTTTCTTTAAGGATAATAATTTGGTCAATGAATGGATGGTTATTTGCTAGACATTCGGTATAATCTCGCAGCAAATAAGTTATTTTACATTTGGGAAAATGTTTCTTAATGATCTCAGCTAATGGCAGAGACAAAATAACATCTCCAATTCTATCGGTTCGTACGATTAATAAATTCTTAGGTTCAATCATTTTCTTGAAATATATGGATTATCTTTGATAAAAAATCTCCATTTCAAGTCAACCGATTTTGAAATTCCGATTCTTCTGCTAATTCCAATTTCATTTTTTTTCAAATTTGGTTGATTTAAAATAAATATATGGTTCTTTGTCAAGTCGATTCCATTGTGCATTTTATTCAAACCAAATGCTTTACAAACTTTTCCTGGTCCGTTTGTAAGATTCAACAGACTCATGTCTTTAATACTTCTTCCTTCAAACCGATTGATTTTCATTTTATCGATTCCTTCCATAGGTTCAATAGCACGTATTAATACAGCCTGACCCTCATCTTTTTTTCCAACAACCACATTAGCACAGTAATGCGCACCATAGGTAAAATAAACATACAAATAACCTCCTTCCCAAAACATAACCTCATTACGCTTAGTTTTACCTCGGAAAGCATGAGAAGCTTCATCATGCTCACCATGGTAAGCCTCAACTTCAACAATCTTTCCCGAAAGTTTGAAGTGCTCTCCCTGTACTACAAAAATTTTCCCCAGTAAATTCTTGGTCACTTCTAATAAATTTCTTTTGTAAAACTCGCGTTTAAGCTTCCTAAATTTATTTGGACTCATTTATTAGAAAAGTAATTTTTAGGAAAAGTTTATTTTTCAAGACGGGATTTTAGCTCTTCAATTGAAAGAAGATACTGTTGTTTGTTCTCAGGTTTTTCCTCAATTAATTTCTCGTAAACATTTATCGCTTCACGAAGTTCTCCTTGAGAAATATATATTTTTGCAAGGGTTTCCGAAACAATAAGTTTGTCATAAGATTCCTTTTCATCAAGCAGTAAAGTAGTTGATTCGGAAGAATTATAGAAATCATTTTGGGTTAGCGAATCTTCTACTTTCTCTCCAAACCCACTTGCCAAGTTATGTGTTTGCAATTCAATTTGATTGAGATAAAAATTAAAAGTTTGGGGTGAGTGAATAAAATCTGTTGCAGTCTTAAGCAGCTGCAAAGCCAATTGATTTTTACCTAAACGGTTGTATGCTTTGAACAATAAAATTTTTGCACATACATCTTCTGGATATTTTTCCAAGTATTTTTCTAACAAAGCGGCTGAATCAGCTGATAGTCCATCCTCAATTTTTTTTTCGGCAATATATAAAAACAGTGAATTCTCCTGGTTCAGAGCTGCAAGAATAGTAGCTTTCTGAAGTTGAGAATTCAAAGTATTTTCCTATTTCCTTCCGGCTGCTTAAACTTTTGAATAAGCGTGTTTTATCGAAGTAAGTGAAACAAACGAAAATCCCAAAAAGAATAAGATTTGAAACGGCAGAGCTGCAATTTCTGCAAAGTACAAAGATGAACCTATACCCACCAAGCAGTAAAGTGCCATTATCAATTCTACATAAACCGAAAGCCCAATTTTCCGGCTGGTATATTTTTTACCTCTCCATGAATCATTCTCAGTTTCCATTTTAAACTTGGGAGTTCTAACAAATTCACTTTTTCTGCTTAGCAGCCCTTCAACAACTGCTCGAGAATTATTAACTGCAAACCCCATACTACCGGCCATAAAAAGCGGAAACAACACTATCTTCTTTCGCCAGTCGGTTCTTATATCTTTCTGAGAATAAAGATAAAAGATAAATGAACTGATAAAAGCTAATACAAATAATGAAAGTATGGCAAAATACGCCTCATGAGAACCGCTATTCTTTATAAAGATTAGCGGAACATTAAGAATTGCAGCTAATAAAATAAATGGGAAAACTAAATTATTGGTTAAATGAAAAGTTGATTGCAGCTTTATTCGCAATGGAACATCAGACTTCCAAACAAGCGGTAATATTTTTTTTGCAGTTTCAACCGCACCTTTTGTCCATCTGAACTGCTGCGATTTAAGAGCATTAATTTCTGAAGGCAATTCTGCCGGCGATGTGAAATCTTTAAGGTAAACAAACCTCCAGCCATTTAATTGAGCACGATAACTTAAATCTAGATCTTCAGTTAGAGTATCGGTATGCCAATTTCCAGCATCCTCAATGCATTCTTTTCTCCAAACTCCGCCCGTTCCATTAAAATTGATAAAAAATCCTGCTTTATTTCTAACAGATTGTTCAATAACAAAGTGACCATCTAAAGCTAAAGCCTGAGCCTTTGTTAACAAAGAGAAGTCACCATTAAGATGTTCCCATCTTGTTTGTACTAACCCAATATTTTTATTAGAAAAGAAAGAAAGAGTTTTTCGTAAAAAATTCTTATCTGGAATAAAATCCGCGTCAAAAATGGCAATAAACTCCCCTTTAGCAGTTTTTAGCCCTTCCTTAAGAGCGCCCGCTTTAAAGCCTTCGCGGTTGGCTCGGCGAATATGAGTGATATCAAAACCTTCATTCTTTTTTTGTTCGACAGCTTTAGCAGAAATATTTACAGTTTCATCCGTAGAATCATCAAGTACTTGTATTTCGAGTTTATCCTTTGGGTAATCAATTTCACAAACTGAGTTAATTAGTCTTTCCACAACATACATTTCGTTATAAAGTGGAAGCTGAATTGTAACAACAGGTTCTTCGATTTTCTCAGCAGGAACTGGCTTAACATCACGGTATTTATTGTAATAAAAAATCATTATAAATCCGTGTAACCCAAACACAAATAGAATAAACAAAGCAACGAAGTAGGAAATAAGTACTATATCTTCCATAA
>JACAFC010000275.1 GCA_013388515.1 Ignavibacteriaceae bacterium
ATGATCAAAATAAAACCGATGTAATAACGAATATCAGTCTGACTTAAGAATGTAATCCGGCTAATAATTGAACTGATAAAACGGTAAAACGGCAGAACAATTTTTGTATCAGTAAAATCTTGTGAATGACTTTCAAACTTTGAAGGAATAGGAAAAGCATTATCAGAAACTTTAACTTTTTTATGATAAACCAAAACTGATTTTGGAATTTCATTCAATTCATCTGCAAAAGATGAAGCTGTGTATTGCATTCGCGGAGAAATATTTTCGTAACCGCAACCCCACGCAGGTGAAGTTCTTCTTCCAAATTTCTTTTCGAGTTTAACTTTTAACAGGTACAAAAAGAATATTCCCAGAGCTATGAACGAAAATATTATTGTGAAATACAACCAATCAATATTTACCAACGCTGATGATGGATGAGAGGAAACAAAATCACTTGCGATTACTTTATTAACAATTCCAACAAAAGGCTGGGGATAAAAACCAATCACCACACAAAGCAAAGCAAATATACCAAGTGAAATGTAATCGTAAACTGATGTCTGAAACTGTTTTACTTCTTTTCTTTCACTTCCTAAAAACATAATTGAGTTTACTTTTGTAAAACAAGCAACTGCCAGCCCGCCAACAAAAGCTAATCCAACAACAAAGATCAACATTAAAATCGGATAATAATTTTTTAACTCGTTTGCTGTTTTAAAAAATCCGGTGTAAATGATAAATTCAGAAATGAATCCATTAAATGGAGGCACGCCGCTGATTGCAACTGAGCCAATAAGAAAAAGTAACGCAATGTATTTTGCACGATGAACGAGTCCGCCCATCAATTCAATGTTTCGTGTTCCAAGATTTTGATAGACAACTCCGCTGCCTATAAATAAAAGACTTTTAAATATTGCGTGATTCAAAGTATGAAGCAACGCTCCGCCAAATCCTAAAACTTCAACGGCGGGCAGATTATTTGCTGAGCCGATGAATCCAATTCCAATTCCAATTCCGATGATCCCAATATTTTCAATTGAGTGATAGGCGAGAAGTCTTTTAATATCGTGCTGAGCGAGTGCATACCAAACTCCAAATATCGCACTGATAATGCTAATGATTAAAATGAACCATCCAGCCCATTCCGGAACGGGTTTGATGAAAAGATAAATTCTTAATATTCCGTAAATACCAGTTTTAATTATCACACCTGAAAGAAATGCGCTTAATACAGTTGGTGC
>JACAFC010000283.1 GCA_013388515.1 Ignavibacteriaceae bacterium
GAGGAATATGCTCATCGATCAGAAGCAATTCGACGTGAGAGACAGCTTAAATCCTCCCGGGGCAGAGCCTTTCTTTGGGAAATGCTCTTACAGAGTAAAGCTCAGGTCAACGGTCCGTCAGTTGACGGATTCACATCCGTTCGGTGGCTCACATGACAATCAATATTTGATAAACTCCCGGCTAACTTTTTCTCAGCCAATACAAATCTTTAGAATTCATAAAAACCCATTGTTTTTATTTTTTAAAATACCATGCAGGTTGATTATGGATTTTGTAATTTTCAACAATAATTTAATTTCGATACATTGATCCGGGGGGATTAGAGTTTTTATGAGAATAATTATATCGTGTTTGTTTTTCATAAAAATGAACACAATAGATGGATGTTTTATTTATGGTACTTTTAACAGAATAAAAATAAACATTTTCAAAGATGAATAGTGATGAAAGATTTGCAAAACTGGTTGATAAAAAAAATCATTTGCGATCAGTTTTAGAAAAAGTCGGTGTGGGGAAAGGCCATCATTTGGTGCTTCACGCTTCATATCGAAAAATCCGGTCTGCTTTCCCAGGGCTTACTATTAAGAATTTACTTGAGACGCTGCAAAAACTCCTCACACCTGCCGGTTCATTAATCATGCCTACTTTCACGTATTGCTTTAAAAAAAAATTGGGGAACTCAAAGATATATTCTCCCGATCTTACTCCCAGCGAAGTTGGAGCCGTTTCTGAATATTTCCGACACATGCCTGGAGTAACTCGCACCGCTTCTCCCACTCATTCATTTGCCTTGTGGGGTAAAGTCAGCTCAGAAATTATGTCCGAAAACTGTCCAGCAAGTCCGCTGGGAAAAGGAAGCGTATTGGAATGGATTACCAATCAACCCCAGAGCTATATTTTAGGTATGGGAATAGATTTTTCTGCCATGTCTTATTGTCATTACCTAGAAATTCAAGCGAAAGTGCCATGGGCGGATGTTTTTCCCTGGGATTTCATGGGTATTGAAAAAAAAGGTGTCTCAATAACCGGAGAGCAAATTTTGATTGAGGTCCCTGGCTGTAGTAAGTCTTTTATAAATTTTGAAAAATATCTTTTGCAAAATAAATTTATCATCTCATTTCAACATCGTCATTTGAATATCTATTATATGCCGGTAAAGTTATTATATGAGCAGGGGATGGTTTACTTCAAGGAAAATTATATAGACATGCTTTGCGAACCGGGTAAATGCCAGGCCTGTGACGTTCGACGTCAATTGATCAGAAAAATGGATCCGTAATTCGAAATACCCAATTTTTCTAGATATCAACGCATTCAATAGTTGTTGTATTATTAATGTCATTTGTTATTTTCATTATTTCTTTATTTTGTTTAAAGCTATCCTGGGTGGCCAAAACGTCTTTGAAATCACCACAAACTGTTCAGTCTGAACGAGAAAAATTTAAAAAATATTTTTTCCTGAAAATTAAAAAGAAAATCACCGACGTTGATTTTTCAGATAAGAATGTATTTTACTGAAGCATAGATTTTTTGGGAAATGCAGCTTTTACGATATCGCAGGGAGAATCTGGAATATGGTGAAGGAAGTGAAAAAATTAATCATACCTTTCCCCATCTTTACAAAAGGTTAGTATGAATTCGGTCTGTCCTCTTATACCTTTGACTTTTTTACTGAGATCAAATATATAGACGAATCAACTACTCCTCCCAAGCATTTTTCCTTGACCGTTTCTTGCCTATTAATTGGTGATAATATTGATAGTGTTTGTTACAATTACATAGATCTTTTGCAAAATGAAGTTCCAGGTTGGGTGGATAATCCTGTCCTTTTCGTATGTTATCCTTTTTAGAAATCCCCTGATAAATATCTATATCATCCGCCACCACTTCTTGATTTAAAGCCTCACGATATATTGAAGTGAGAACCAATCGTTTTTTCTTTTCAAAGATCAAATTGGTCTTATTCTGGATAAATCATCCTTTAAAAGCCCGATAGCGATTTCCTGCGCTACGAAATGTGCAAAATTGGTGCTGAGGGAAATGGAAGTTGTATGATCAGTGATCAGCTTGAATTCATAATTGCTTATTTGTGTTGTGGTAATAAAAAGTGGTTTTTGATTGTTCTGTACTTAAACAATCAAAATAAAATAGTGACGTTATTGATATATTCTAAGAATTATTCTTGTTACCAAATGAATTCTCATTTAGTCAGTAGGGGAAAAATAACTTTTTTATATTATGAAATATTTTATAAAGTTGGTAAATTATTCGTTAAAATTTCTAAATGCATTTTCATAATTTATTTTGAAATCCGATGGGTGAAATTTATTTTGGA
>JACAFC010000047.1 GCA_013388515.1 Ignavibacteriaceae bacterium
CTCAATACCTGTTCCTTTAGCGAGTTCTTCTCTGCCTTTTTCAGTGAGGTCAATTGTATTATTTTTTTCATCAATGACGAAATAGAGTTCATCATCAATTATGTGCATATTTTTGGCTTTTTCACGTAAAAATTCAAGCTCAGTTTCTTGTACTAACTTTTTGTGGGCTGGTTCGCTTAACACCTTAGCCAGTTTGCTGTGTTTGGGTAACCCGCGCTGAGCACGAAGAAGCAGCTTTCCAGCTTCATTTATATCCTTGTTATTTTCATCATTAAGGATTGTTTCCGCTTCTGAAACAATTTTTGAAACAAGATTTGATTGAACTCTATATAGTCTTTCAATTCTTGGTTTCATCTCATTAAACTTATGATCATCAACATCTACTGGGCCAGAAATAATTAATGGAGTACGCGCTTCATCAATTAGCACTGAGTCAACTTCATCAACTATTGCAAAATTGTGTTTCCTTTGCACCTGGAATTCTTTATCAATTGCCATATTATCGCGCAGATAATCAAATCCAAATTCGTTATTAGTCCCATAGGTAATATCACAATTGTATTGAATCTTCCGCTGTTCAGGATTCATTGTATTTAGTATAACACCAACTGTAAGTCCGTGAAACTTGTAGATCTCTCCCATCCATTCGCTGTCACGAAGAGCTAAGTAATCATTTACGGTAACAAGATGCACTCCCCTACCTGTTAATGCATTAAGGTAAAGCGGCAGCGTTGCAACTAAAGTTTTACCTTCGCCTGTAGCCATTTCTGCTATTTTGCCTTGATGTAAAACAATGCCTCCCATAAGTTGGACATCATATGGAACCATTTCCCAAGTAATTTTATTGCCGGCAACTGTCCAGGATTTTCCAACAAGTTTTTCGCATGTGCATTTTACCACAGCAAAAGCTTCAGGCAGAATCTCATTCAATATTTCTTCATACTCGTTGTTTAACTGTTCTTCAAGGTTATCAAGTTCATCGTAGGCAGCATTTCTATCAAAATCTTCATTTGATTGAAGTTTAGATTTTAATTCGGCAATTTTTTGATGAGTTTCCGCTGTATGCTTATTGATTCTTTCTTTAAATTCTAATGTTTTTGCAGCTAATTGAGATTCAGAAAGGTTTTTAATTTTTTCATATTCAGCATTAATTTCAGCAACTATTGGCCAAAGTTCTTTTATATCTCTAGAATGTTTGTCACCGAATATTTTCTTTAAAATACTTAGCATCTAATAATCTCTCCAAGAAAAGTGTGAATTCTCATAAAAATCTATTGTATTTAACCAAATCAATAGAAGCGTATTTATATTAAATAGAGTCAAAATTAACTATTGAGGTTTTGAAATGCAATTTAGGAAATGATTGTTTAAATCAGACTTTACTCTTTAATTATTCGTACCACGAAGATACAAAGTATGTGATGATGTAAGTCAGCTAATTCCTCTTTGATTTGATTTGTTTTTTTCCAGTCCACACTGCCAAATCATTGGTTATTTTTACTTTATGCAAACCTTTATCAGTACCAACCCACATGTAAATTCCGTCAAAGAATAATGATTGAACCTGCGCTGAAGTAATACTTGTTTGGTTCAAATCGACAGTAAAAATTTTCTTAGTTATTCTATCAATCAATACAAAACCTTTTCCGTACTCCTTTTTATTTCTTTTGTCAAAAGCGTATACCGCAGCCCAAATTATATTACCTGTTTTTTCAAGACAATAAACTCCATTTCCAGGTAATCCATCTTGTTTAGAAATTCTATCCCAATCTAACTTTCTGTTAAACTTATAAATTCCTCCGACATTAAATTCGGGCTGTTGTTGAGTAATAAACTCATCAGTAGCTATCCAAACATTTTTTCCATCAAAAAGAAAATCGGATATTGAAACAGCATCTCCATCAGAGTTGAAACCTTTTTTATTATTAATAAAGGTCCATGCTCCGGAAGAATCTTTAAGCATTTTATTAAATATATGAACCCCAGATTCGGAACCAAACCAAACTAAACTATCGCCGTCTAATTCGATCGCTTTAATCGTATTGGTTTTGGGGTCATTATTTTTGGTTAAATCAAACTCTGTAAATCTCTGTTTCTTAACATCCAGCTTAGTCAAATTTTTGAAACGGCCAATCCAAAGAGTATTTGTTTTGGAATCGTAACACAAAGAACGAATCCAGTTTCCCATTTCACCGCCAACAGCAAATTTTCTTTTCTTCCATGAGTTGCGTTTTTTATCGTAAGTAAATAAACCTTCAATTGAGCCCGCCCAAACATAATCTTCGCTGACCGCTATGCATGAAAAAAGGTCATTGTCCAGTGCATTATTTGAAGTAGAAAAATTTAGCCATGTGCCATCTTTTTTCGAGTATCTGTAAATTCCTTGACCGTAAGTTGCAATCCAAATATATCCCTGCTCTGATTTTATCGCAGTTACCGAAGCATTTTGAAGTACAAGTTCAGTGGATGTCTGAGGAAAAGAATTCACTGAATAGATAAACATGAAAAACAGAATCAATGCGAATTCAAAAATGAGTGTGATTTTATTCATATTTGCATTTAATTTGAAAAATAATCTTAGGTTAGAGTATACTTTAACTCAACTATCTACTTCGCTAGCCTGTGCATACTTTTCTTCAAACTTAAAATTAAACTGATCTTCAAAGCCCAATTTTATGCAATTCATTAATCGGGAATAATCAATTTGCTGATTGAGGATGGTAAACAAATCTGTTGTTTTTGCAGATAACTTTTCTTTCATTTCTGCAGCTACCTCCTGTGGCATATTTAAATAGTCAACAATCCGAATATGATAGTTACCACAGAGTATAGAACCATGCTGCAAAACATTGTGCTGCATCTTTTTTTGAGCACTGCCCACCAGTTTCCTTCCATTTAATTTTATTTCACTTTTTGCAGGAACAGCAAAACATAAAGAAGCTAGCTGTCCTTTATAAAAATTTGGAAAATCTGGTTGGATATTTTCCATTTCAAGTTTGGAAAGAGCATGGTTATACTGAACTAAGCCTTTCAATATTGCTACATTAATTTCTTTGTAAAGATTTTTACACCTAAATGAATTTTCTACTGGATAGATTACGGAATATGTAAGTTCTTCAGCATGAAGAATAGCACGCCCGCCTGTTGGACGAAATACTACATCAATATTATCATGCTTTGCTTTTTCGATATTTATTTCACTTTCATTTTGATTTGCACCAAGTGAGATACAATAAGGTTTCCACTGGTAGAATCGTAATATTGCTTCCTCTTTATCACATTTGCCGGCGAGCAAAATATCGCTATCCATATTATACTTACCATTATTCGAACCGGAGTAAATTATTCGCCAGTTCACTTGCCGATTAATCCTCTTTTACTAGCCCGGATAAAATCTATAGCTTGCTTTACAAATTGATTGCTACTTAATTCTGCTTCAGCTTTTTGCAAAGCCTGTGACACATTCAAAGAATGATCATAAATTAAATTATAAAATTTCTTCAGTGCTTCTATATCAGAATTAGCGAAGCCTCGCCTTCGAAGACCTATAATATTAAGTCCAGCAAATTTTAATGGTTCCTGAGCAGCAAGTATAAAAGGCGGCAAGTCTTGAGTGATTCTAAAGCCCCCGCCTGTCATCGAGTGTCGTCCAACTTTGCAAAATTGATGTACTGGAGTCATACCGCCAATAATTGCATAATCCTCAACAATAACGTGACCAGCAACTTGGACTCCGTTTGCAAGGATACAATTATCACCAATAATAGTATCATGAGCCACATGTGTATATGCCATCAGTAAACAATTTTTTCCAATTCTTGAAAAACCTGTGGATTTAGTTCCTCTATGACAAGTAACATATTCATGAATTGTAGTATCATCATCAATAATAAACAGAGATTCCTCATTTCTAAAACCCAAATCTTGAGGTACGTGTGCAATTGACGCGGCTTGATAAATTTTTACTCTATTACCAATACGTGCACCGTCGTAAAGTACTGCGTGCGGACCGATGCTGCAGTCATCACCTATTTCTACGTTGTCTTTGATAATTGCATAAGCATCAACGGTAATATTTTTTCCAAGTTTAGCTTTAGAACTTATGATTGCGGTAGGATGAATATTTTGCATAGTATTAAATCCCATTTGATTTTTGTTCTTTATCAACCACGCCAGCCATAAACTCGGCTTCAGCTACTAAATTCTCATTAACAAATGCTCTTCCCTTCATATTAAAGATTTTACTTTTTCTGCTGGTCATCTCAACTTCGAGGTACAAAGTATCACCAGGTACAACAGGTTTTCTAAACTTTGCGTTATTAATTTGCATAAAATAAACAAGCTTATCTTGAAAGTCGGTAAAAGAATTTAACAGCATAATACCACCTGTTTGCGCCATAGCTTCTATTATCAAAACTCCCGGCATAATTGGCTGGCCAGGAAAGTGCCCAGGGAAGAAAGGTTCATTTACAGTTACAGATTTTACACCAATCACTTTTTTATCCAGTTCAAGATGTGTGATCTTATCTACAAGTAAAAATGGGTAGCGATGAGGCAATATTTTTTGAATAGCATTAACATCAAAAACTACACCTTCTTTTTTTACCAGCTGATATTTCTTAACTATTTTTTTCTGTTGGTATAGTTTCCTTACTTGTTTAGCAAATTCGACATTAGCTTTATGGCCGGGCCTTGCTGCAAGAATTTGAGCTTTTATTGGAGCGCCAATTAGAGCCAAGTCACCAAGCAGATCGAGAAGTTTATGACGTACTGGCTCGTTTCTATATCGTAATTCTTTATTGTTCAGAATGTTATTCTCACCAATTGTAATTTTTTGTTTAATACCTATTTTGTTTCTTAATTTTTCCAGCTCATCTTCACTTGCTTTATGATCGACAATTACAACAGCATTATCTATATCTCCACCTTTTATTAATCCTTGATCTGCTAAAGATTCAACTTCACTTAGAAAACAAAATGTTCTTGCAGAAGAGAATTCATTTACAAATTCTTTTTCCAAATCGAACATTCCTGTATGCTGGCTGCCAAGAGCAGGGTTTTGATAGTCTACCATAACAGTTACTCTGTAACCATCTAAAGGTAATGCAACTATATCAATTTGTTTGTTTTCGTCATGGTACATTACGGTTTCATCAATTATCAGATAATCTTTAGGAGCGTTTTGCTGAACAAAACCAGCTTTAAGCAAAATATCAACATAAGGTTTAGCACTTCCATCTCCGATTGGAGGTTCGATGCCGTCCAACTCGATAATTATATTATCGATTTGTAAACCAACAATTGCTGCTAATACATGTTCAACGGTGTAAACCTTTGCTTCGCCAATACCAAGTGTTGTTCCTCTTGAAATATCAACTACGTTATCTGAAGTTGCAGGAATTTCAGGAGAGCCGCCTAAATCAGTTCTCACAAATTTAATACCTGTATTTTCCTGCGAAGGTTTAAATGTCATTGTACATGAAGTACCAGTGTGCAGACCAATTCCCGACATGGAAACCGAATTTGCAATTGTTCGCTGTTGTTCTAGCATGAACTTTCCTTTATGATTAAAGATAATTTTAGATTTTATTTAATGATATTTTTAAAATAGTAAGATGGGTATCTAAATACAAAAAAAGTTGCTAAAATGAATTTTTTAGTATTAACTTTTTTCCAGATTGGAAAGTCTCTCTTCAAGTTTCTTAACCTGATTTTCGAGAGTTTGAATTTTTGCAGCATAGTTTGGGAGTGCCCTCAAATGAGCCTCTTGTTTTAATGCGGTACTCACTTCCTTTGCGGGTGAACCAAAATATGACCCCGACTTAGAAATGCCTTTTGACACTCCTGATTGTGCTAACAATGTTACTCTATCTGTTATCTCAATGTGCCCAACCACCCCAACTTGGCCTGCTACAAGACAATTTTTTCCAATTTTAGTACTTCCAGAAATTCCTGCTTGAGCTGCAATAGCTGTATTTTCTCCAATTACTACATTATGAGCAACTTGAACAAGATTATCAATTTTGACACCTTTCTTAATAATCGTAGCTCCTGTAGAGGCTCTATCAATGCACATATTGGCGCCTAGTTCAACATCATCTTCAACTTTAACTATACCAATTTGATGAATTTTATGAAATACACCATTTTCATCGGGATCATATCCAAATCCATCTGAACCAACAACAGTTCCTGAATGTATAATCACTCTGTTTCCGATTATGCATTTCTCACGAATAGTAACGTTAGAAAATAACAAACAGTTATCACCCACTGCAACGTCATCGTGAATAACTGTATTATGAAAGATTCTAACATCATTGCCTAAAACACAGCCGGCAGAAATTACAACATTTTTACCAATGGCAGCATTACGTCCAATTTTTACTGTTGGGTGGATGTACGCAGTTGGGTCAATACCCTCAAGTTTGAACTCTGGATTGAAGTAATGATTTATAACTTTAAAGAATGCTTTGTTTGGATCGGCTACTTCAATGTATACGATATCATCTCTTGTTCTATTGAATCCATTTCTTACCAAAATGGCAGAAGCATTGGTGCTAGAAAAATATTTATCGTATGCTGGTAAATAAAGAAAGGTCAAGTCGCCGGATTTTGCTTCCTCAATTTTTGCAAGATTATCAATTTCAATTTCTTCATTCCCAATAACCTTGCCTGAAACTAGTTCAGCAATTTCCTTTAATTTAATTTTCATTTACAAACTTATTTAAGTTTTAATTTCTCTAAAACTAATGCGGTAACATCATATTCTTCTTTAGCAAACAAAAGCATCACATCACCGCTTCTGTCAAAAACAAAATCCAGTTCTTCATCTTTAGCGACTTCATTTATTGCATTAAATACTTTATTCTGAACCGGCTTCATTATTTCATCTTGTTTCTGAAATAATTCTCCGTTAGTTCCAAATTTCTTATCCCTAAATTCACCGACTTGTTGTTCTAATTTAACCAGTTCGGACTCCAACTCTGCCCGTGTTTGATCTGACATAATTAATTTGCGTTTTTCATAATCATCATATTTTGTTTTCCAGTTATTTTCAAGCTTTGCAAGTTCAACCTGCCACTCTTGAATTAATGCATCAAGTTTTTGTCTAGCATCTTGAGCATCAGGGAACTTATCCATAATAGAATCAGAATCAACATATCCAATTTTTAGCTGGGCATTTAGCTGAGGTGTAAATAAAACAGCAATAGAAAATGCAATGAGCAGAAATTTTTTCATAATATCACCTGATCAAATTAAAATATTTAATTACCGAACCAATTTTCTATGAGATTAGTTACCTCTTTTAAGTTTGTCCAATACTTGATAAGTAATATCGAAAGATGAATCTGCATACAACAAAATTATATCACCACTTTTATCGAAAACAAACTGCATTCCTTCCCGCTTAGCAACTTCTTCAATAGCTTTATAAATTTTTTCTTTGACGGGATTAAATAACTCTTCCTGTTTCTTGTATATTTCTCCAGTTCCTTGTCCAAATTTTTGTCGTCTAAAATCAATTAAAGACTGTTCTTGAGCAATGAGTTTTTGTTGAGCAGATAATTTTTTATCATCAGGCATGGTATTAGCTTGTTTCTGATAATCAGCTAAAGCTTGCTGATAAGCTTGAGTCATGCTGTCTAATTGAGCAGTCCATTTATTTGTCAGGGCATCCAGGTCACCTTGTGCTTTGATTGATTCAGGAAGTTGAGTTAGTATAGTTTGAGAATCTACATAACCTAACTTTTGGGTTGTTTGCCCATATACGATTGTGCTGAATAAAAATGCAGCAAAAAGAAAGATGTATTTGTTCACGTTGTTTACCTTTATTGATTAATGAAAAAAAATTAAAACCCTTTACCAAATTGGAAGTGAAATAACCATGTAGGATCTTTATCGTCTGTGATTCTTCTGTCAAATCCATAACCGAGATCAAATCCGATTAAACCGATAGGATTAATTAAAAGCCTTGCTCCAAAACCAACCGATCGTCTTAAGTCAAAAGGATCTGTTGTGCTAAGACTTTCAAACACATTTCCGGCTTCTGCAAATGCTAATAAGTAAAGTGGGATTGGATCAAGAGTAACAGCTAAACGTAATTCGGTGGTGTACCTAGTCATTACTCGGCCGCCAATAACCCTTCCGTCTGAATTTCTAGGACCAACCGTCCGATCGTCGTAACCGCGCAGCGGAGTAGTCGCTATTATTAGTCCATTGCCTCCCATATAGTAAAACTCAAATGGCTGAATTTTTGTGCCCACTCTAAGTTCATCTAAATAGCCAATATCTGCAACAGTATAAATTGCAATTCGGCTGGAATTAAATAATCTCCTATACCATTCTGCTTTAAAACCAATTTTATAATAATCTACATCGCCGGGCAAGAAAGGACCTCCCGAAAGTTCAGCATCTAATGTGAATGAAGAGCCTGTGGACGGAAATATTGGATTATCAATATTCTTTCTGCTAATTGTAGCCCCAAGAGTAAACTGCTGAGTTTTTCCCTCCTCATAAAAATCTTGCCCTTCAAGTACGTTGTTGTATTGATATCTGAATAATCCTTGGACATAGAAAAAATCATCCGGCCATTTTAACCTTCGCCCAAGTCTTAATGTTCCCCCAGATTGTCTTAAATCATAAATGTAGGCTTGACGAGTATCAAAAACTTCTAAACCAATAAGTGTTGGTGTATCCATTAGCCATGGTTCAGTAAATCCAAGGGAAAATGTACGATACAAGCTGCCAACGCCGAACTGCCAATTGAAGCTTAAAATTTGACCTCCACCCAACGAGAACGGTTCAGTTATGGAGAAATTTGTAAGCGTTACACCAACAGCCCCACTGAATCCAAATGCACCGCTGTATCCAACCGATGCATTAAGATAATCACTTGATTTTTCTTCTACTCTGAAAGTAACATCTACAGTGCTGTCAGTTGGAAGTGTATAGTCAATACCTTGCGGCCCGTATAATTTTTCTACATTAAAGTATTGGAGATTAGCTAACTGTTGAACGCTCCTGAATAGTAAACCCCTATTAAAATAATCTCCAGGTACAGTATAGAGTTCTCTTCTGATAACCTTGTCTTTAGTTTTATCATTTCCGGAAATATCGACTTTGCCAATTTTAAATTGATTTCTTTCTTCTACTCGAATTAAAATATCGAGTGAATCGTAGCCAATCTTTGTATCGGTAGTCTTCAGGTTAAAAGTCAAATAACCGTTATCAAGATAAAGAGAATAAACATCTGATTGTTTTTCATTACCACGAAGGTTTTGTTCAAACTTCTCTAAATTAAACACATCACCTTTTGCAAAATCGAGACGTTCTGATAATAATTCATCATTATAAATAGTATTACCTATCCATTCAATGTTTCTTATTTTGTATTGTGGACCCTCATCAACCACAATTTCTAATTTTAAATCTTTTTTGTTATTAAAATATATGAGTGAATCGGAAAGAATTTCAGCATCTCGGTAGCCATTGCGTCTATAGAACTTAAGAAGCAAATCTTTATCTTCCAAATATTTTTTCTTATCAAATTTTGCTGAGCTCCAAAATTTCCACCACTTGGCTTCTTCGGTTTCGGCAAATTCACTTCGCAAATCGCCTTCATCAAATGCATTGTTGCCAATAAATTTTATTTCTCTAACAATCACTTGATCATTTTCTTTAATATCAAATTTTACAAGAATTCTATTTTTTATTTTTTCAATTAGGTTAGAATAGTATTGATCTGTTTTTGAGTATTCAACACTATATTCTTCTGCTAAATTTTTCTGATTTCTCCAGGTAACAATAATCTCGTCATCTAAGGTATCCGCTGTAAAAAAATCGAAATATTTGGGTGTAACTTGTGCATTCAGGTAACCCTCTTCTTCGTATGATTGGAGGATTCTTTGCTGCAGCTTTGTAATTTCCTGAGGTTTTAGTATTTGACCGCGAATGAAAGATATTTTCTTTTCTAATTCATCTGTATCAATTTCATCATTTCCCTCAAATTCAATTTTTTCGAGTCGAGGATATTCATCAACTTTAATTACAAGAAAGACACCATCAGCAATTTGCTTATCATTTAGTATTTGAATATCTGAAAAAATATTCAGCGACCAAAGTTGTTTAACAGCGTTTAGCGTTTTATCTCCCGGAATTTGAATTTCATCGCCAATCTTTAAACCACTATTAGCAATAATAATTGAAGCATCAGCTGATTTGTTACCTATTACAGAAATGCCAAGTATTTTATAACTTTTTGTAATGGTCTGAGAGAGAGTATATGAAGAACACACTAATAATATGAACAAAAAGATCACGAATTTAGTGTGCTGAAATAAATTATTTATCAAGTTAAACCCTTTTTTTAATTTGTTCACTCACTTTTCCAAATCTTCTCTCTCTCTTTTGAAAACTTTTAATCGCTTCATAAAGATGATTCCTTCGGAAGTCAGGCCATAAAACATCAGAGATATAAAACTCGGAGTAAGCTATTTGCCATAAAAGAAAATTACTAACTCTAAATTCACCACTTGTGCGGATAACTAAATCCGGATCAGGCATGTTTTTGGTCATAAGATATTTCGAAAAAATAGATTCATTAATTTCCTCCGGAGCAATCGGTTTGCTTGCAATCGAACTTGCTAAGTTCTTTATAGCATTTAGGATTTCAACTCTTCCGCTATAGCTCAGAGCTAAATTTAGTACCATTTTTTTATTATTCTTTGTCTTTTCACAAGCATCATGGAGTTCTTTTTGAACTTCCTTTGGCAGAGATTCTAAATCACCGATCATAGTGATTTTGATATTATTTTGGTTAAGCTCATCGGTTTCATCTCGTAAACTTTTAAGAAGAAGCCGCATAAGCATAGAGACTTCATCTTTTGGTCTCCGCCAGTTTTCAGTTGAAAAAGTATAAAGTGTTAAATATTCAACACCTAATTGTGAGGCGGCTTTTACAATATCTCGTACAGATTCTACACCTCGCGTATGCCCTGCAGCACGAGGTAATCCTCTTTTCTTAGCCCATCTCCCATTCCCATCCATTATAATGGCAATATGAACGGGAATTGCACCGGATTTCTTGAGTTCTTGTTGAATGCCCTCATCGGACGAACTACGAGAGCCTGTCAATTATTCTCCTATTTTAGAAAAAAAATAATTCTTTATTGATCTTAAGACTAAGATTTTAGCAAAAGGTTCACAATCTAGCAGATTGCAATATGAAAGATAATAAATGCGGATTTTATAATGAAAGGGAAAAAGCCGTATGTAAATAATATCTTATAAGAAAAAATTAGGAGAACAACGGTTGTGAGGCATTTGAGCCACCTCGTAGCGAAAAACTTCTATTTTCTGAAATTTGAAATATTCTAATATTCTTCTTTGTCTTTTCATCTAACTGATCAATAATTGATCTTAGCGAATTGAGAAGTTCAGATTTAATGCCCAAAAATAACATAACAGGTAAATTTCCCGCTCGCGTTTGCCTGTTTGCCAAATAGCTAAGTTTTGATAATAATCTATTTTGATCTTTAAAGTCTTCTTCAACGATAGTTATCCCAATTGCATATTTATTTTTCTGTCTCGCAATTATATCGACTTCAAAACCACCGACTGAATCAGGCTCAGGAAGGTAAGTTCCAAATTTTCTACTCAAAGTTAAATATCCTTTTCTCCAAAATTGTTCCACAAGCAAGTCAACACTTCGTCGTTTTAGTATATCAGTCATTACTTACCTCAGGTTAGCTGTTTGTTATGAATTAAATAAAATTCTTGGTGAAAATCTTCTATTATTCTCTACTCTAATATTTACAATCAAACCAAATTCAAATTTTTTAATTTCCACCGAATTGTTCACCCTGCCATAAATAAATTTTTTACCAGATGCACTTCTTGCAATATAATATGGTTCTAAAACGACCTCATTAAAACCATATAAAAATTTGATTTGGTTTCTATTGTTTATTGCTTCAGAAAAAATTTGCGTTTTCATAAATATCCTTTCAGTTTAGCAGTCTTATTACGCCGGTTACTTTACCCAAAATTGAAAATTCGGATTTTCCATCAATTAAAATTGGTGAATAATTTTTATTTTGAGGAACTAAGCTTATTTGATTGGCACTTCTTTCATAGGTTTTAACAGTAACCTCATCACCAACCATTGCAACAATAACCTCTCCATTTAAAGCCTCTTTTCTAGAAGATACGATTACAAAATCGCCATCAAATATTCCAGCTTCAATCATACTATCACCCCTAACCTTTAATGCAAAATAATCGCCGGTCTTTTTTAGAAAAGAAGAGTCAATCACTAAACTGACTTCAATGTTTTCAATTGCTAGAATTGGCGTACCAGCTGCTACTCGGCCAATAATTGGAATCTTAGTAAAGTTTGATTCAGTTTGGAAAAGCTTATCAGATATAAGGCCGAACTCATTTTTAAGTGATGTTATTCCTCTGCTAGCATTACTTTCTATGTTGATGAAGCCTTTTTTAACTAAAGCTTCAAGATGCCTTTTAACACCAAATGTTGATGCTATTTCAAATTTCCTCCCAATTTCTCTTAGTGTTGGTGGATATCCATTTTCATTTCTGAATTGTTCTATGAAAGTTAGAATTTCTCTTTGTCTATCTGTTAATTCGTTTTTCATTTAAGTGCTCAATTGTTCACTACAAATATAGTGAACATAAGTACACTTGTCAAGAGAGAAAATCAAGGAGGGGTTAATTTATAGTACTATTTTTAGGAAAAATTAAAATAAGGGTTAATCAGTTGTATTAATTTTCTACCAATAATGTAATTGTCATTTATGCCATTAAATTGCTCAGAACCAGGACCGAAAGCAAATACTCCAACAACTTCTGCAGTGTGATGTTTAGTAACAAATTTTAGTGAAAGTTCTGAGCCATCAATTTTTCCTTCGGTTAAAGCAAGTCCACCCGTTTCATGATCAGCGGTAACTAAAACAAGAGTCTCTTCATTATTTTCTGCAAAATCAAGCGATACGCTAATGGCTTGGGAAAAGTCATTCATTTCAACCAAGGCTTCTTCTGGATTATTGTTGTGTCCAGCCCAGTCAATTTGTGAACCTTCGACCATTAAGACAAATCCATTTTCATTTTTCGAAAGAAATTGAATTGCTTTATAAGTAAGCTCTGCCAAACTGTAATTTCGTTCGTTAGCTTTTTTAAAACTTTCCAACTCCAGCAATGCATAGAATTTGTTGTCTGGAATACAAGCGGTTAATTCATCTGCAGACTGAAAGATTGTATATTGTTTTGATTTTAATTCATCAAAATGGGTACAGCCTTTAATAGAATCGTACTGAAAAAAATATTTTGCTCCACCACCTATCACCACATCTAGATCAATATCTAAAAATTGATTTGCAATTTTAGTTTCTTCATTACGGCTTATCACATGCGAAACGAAAGCTGCAGGTGTAGCATGAGTAACAGTTGATGTTACTACTAAGCCGGTTGATAAATTTATTTTTTCAGCCACTTCAAAAATGTTAGTAATAGTATTTCCAATGGTATCAACTCCAACATAGTGATTTTTTGTTCTATATCCTGTTGACAGAGCAGTTGCACCGGCAGCTGAATCTGTAATAAGATTATCTGCTGAACAAGTTACAGAAAATCCAGTGGTGGTAAACCTTCGGAAAGGACTGTCAGGTGATTGTAAAATGGAGGTACTAACGTAACTAATACCCATTCCATCCCCAATAAGGATAATTATGTTTTTAGGTTTTTGTGTATTCTGCGAAAATAATACGACTGAAGCCTCAAGAAATAGAGCCAGTACAAGAATCCAAAAATTCATTAAACTTCAACTGCCTTGTAGGAGACATGGGTTAACCAATTAAATTTATCTTCACCCTTACCATATTGAATTTCTGTAATTTTATCAAACAATCGGGCAGCAAGATTATCAGAATGAGTAAAATCAAATTTCATTTCAATCTCTTTGTATTTCAACAGTCCAACCATTGAAACAATAGCTGCGGTTCCGGTACCAAACACCTCCAGCACGTTGCCTTTTTTAAACTCACTAACAACTTCATCTATAGAAATCACTCTTTCAGTGATGTTCATTTTCCATTCTTTTAATAGCTGAATTACAGAATCCCTAGTAACACCTGGTAAAATACTGCCAGATAGCTTTGGTGTAGCAACTTCATTTTTAAATCTGATGAAGATATTCATGGTGCCAACTTCTTCAATATATTTTTGTTCAACACCATCAAGCCATAGTACTTGAGTAAAACCAAGTTTTTTAGCTTCTTCACCTGCATACAAACTTGCTGCATAATTTGCTGGAGTTTTACATTCACCAATTCCTTTTCTTACAGCACGCACGTAATCATTAGTAACTAAAATTTTTACTGGCTTAAAACCTTCTGGATAATATGCACCAACAGGTGAAAGTAATATTATTAGCTTATAATTAGAAGCCGGTTTAACTCCAAGAAAGGGGTCAACACCATAAATGAAAGGGCGAATATATAATGATTCACCTTTACTAGTTGGAATCCAATCTTTTTCGATCCATATTAATTCTTTTAACGCAGAAAGTACAAATTCCACATCTATTTCTGGAATACATAATCTCCTCGAAGAATTATTTAATCTTTGCAAATGTCTTTCGGGTCTAAATATGCTAACATTTCCATCCTCATCTTTAAATGCTTTCAATCCATCAAATACAGCTTGACCATAATGAATAAACATTGTTGCCGGGTGCATTTGTAGGTTTTCCAAAACTTTGATTGAAGGATTATGCCACCC
Source organism: Ignavibacteriaceae bacterium (assembly GCA_013388515.1). GTDB lineage: Bacteria > Bacteroidota > Ignavibacteria > Ignavibacteriales > Ignavibacteriaceae > XYD12-FULL-36-8. The sequence continues at coordinate 14,797 of JACAFC010000047.1, forward strand.
CTTCTCTTCGTTGTAATCAATCTCAAAAACATGGTCGGTAAATACTTGGCCAAATCCCAAGTTCGTGGGTAAAGAAACTTTGCTTCGGTTTTCTTTCAAGTTATAGACAATTTTTTCCATAATAACCTCGTTTAGATTTTATTGAAATCTCTACTGCTATTTAACCAAAAATAACCAGAATTTAAAATAAAACTGCCCGGTGGAGGGCTACCGGGCATGGGGAAGACTCATTAAGGGGGGGTAGAACTTAATGAATCGCTACTCAAATATAATATATTATTTTATTATAAGCAATTAAATTCTAATAAATTATTGAAAACATTTAAGTTCTTACTTTTTCTGATTTTCTTAAACCGATATGTACAGCAAGTTAAGTTCAATTACTTAAAAAATTCAAGAATTCGAAAAATAAATTCTATTAATGATACAATTGGAATGTTTCTAAAATTTGCAAAAAATACTCAATTATTCTAAAACAGCAGCATCCACAGAATATAATCGAGAATTAGAATAAGAGCTGCAGATAGTACAAATGAACGAATTGTCGCCAAACCAACACCCTCGGCTCCACCTTCGGTTTGGAACCCAATGTGGCAACCAAGCAATGAAGTAACTCCACCAAAGAAAACTGTTTTTAATAATCCTGATATCAAATCAGAAATTTCAAAAAACCTTCTAACCGATTTGAAAAATACTGCGAATGAGATACCCAAGAAATAATTTGAAACTATGTAAGCTCCAAAAACAGCAATAAAGTTGGCAAAAATTACAAGGAGCGGCATCATCAGAATTGCAGCCAAAAACCTTGGCATTGCTAAATATCTCACCGGATTAATTGCCATTGTTTGAAGAGCATCAATTTGTTCTGTAACTTTCATGGTGCCAAGTTCGGCAGCAATTGAAGCGCCAACTCTGCCTGCAATAACTATCCCCGTTAAGACAGGACCAAGTTCAGTAATTATTGCGCGACTTGTTGCAGCTCCGAGGAAGGACAAAGGAGCAATTCCTTTTAACTGGTAAGCTGCCTGCCAAGCAGCTACAGCACCAGTAAACACAGCTATGATTGTTACCAAAGGCAGAGAATTTACACCTATATGTTCCATTTGATAGAGAATTAACTTCCAGCTACGAGGTATCCATGTGAAACTTTTAATTATTCCAAAAAATAATTCTGATACTTGACCAATTTCCTGGAAGAATTTTAGCGTTGCCGAACCAACTTTTTGAATTAATCTTTTAATCACCATGTTATCTGTCAAAATCGTTTATTGAAATTTAATAAAATTATAATCTATATCTGTCATTTGTATTATATCAATAATCAGAAGGCTTGTATTCATACTAATTTTAGATGGGTGGTAGAGGAGTTAAAAAATAACCAACAGAATTTTTATCTTAAAAGCATATCTATTTTACATTAAGCATCATATTTTGAATTCGAATTATTATTAAACAAGCTCATCACTATGAGACACATTTTCAATTCTGGAAATGCTAAATAAGCAGCCGTTAAATTTGAATTTTTTTTTATTCAGCATTTTAAAATTCCAGGAGTCTGTAAGTATTTGTACATAAGTGAATTACAGCGACATATAGTTTTTTATTAGACTGTATCATTTTGTTAGGTTTTTGATTAAACTTAAATAAAGTATAGCATTATTCTTGTTAATTAAAATATACTGAGGGCAATTTTTAAAGTGTAATGATTAGAACAATGGATAGCATCCCTGGAAAAAATCCGGATAATTTTTATTTGCAGTTAGTTGAATCTCTGCCAATAGGAATCCTTGTATTTGATTCCATCGGACATATAACTTTTTTGAATAATAATTTCCTGGAGTTTTGCGCTTTTCACAACGTTGAAATAAATCCATCAAATACTCTGAATATTTTCAAAGAAGATTTCTTCCCAGGCAATTCATTGCTTAACGAATTTGATCAATTAAAAAAAGGCTACTCTTTTGAAAAAGTATTAGAGACAAAGAATTTATTTGCTTTGAAGAAATTGGTTATTTCTGTTAAGGTATTTCCACTTTTTAAGGATGAGATATTCGAGGGAGGAATACTCATAATAAATGATTATAAAATTCATCATGAACATGCCGAAGAATTAGAAAACTTTGAAGGACGGTGGCGGGAGATTTTAAATGCTGCAGTTGATCTGTTTATTATAACCGATGAAAACGGAAATATTAAATTCTCATTTGGGAAAAAAGCTAAGAAATTTTTATCTAGAATTTCACCTTTTGAGAAAGAAAATATCGATAGTCTTTTTTCTCAAGAAACCAATAAACTTGTTGCCGGTAAAATTAAAAATGTAAAGGAGACCAAGGCTCCACAAAAATTCACTTTGGCTTTAAAGATTAATAATCGTGATCATGATTATGAGTGTGAAATTGAACCAATTTTCGATGATAATAAAAATGTAAACCTTTTATTTATTCGCTTTACTGATATTAGATCATTTATTAAGACACAAAAGGAATTCGAAAATAAAATTACCGATGATAGTCTTTATAAATCCTACCTTTTCTATACTTCAAGCCCGGTATTTGTAATTGATCTTGATGGAAAAATAATTTATTGGAATAATGCATCACAGCACTTATTTGGTTTCACTAATATTGATGCTGAAGGGAGATCTTTTATTGATCTTCTGGGAATAAACGAGGCTGGCTATTTTGAGAACCTCAAACAAAGAATAAAAGAATTAAATACTCTAAAGTTAACCACACAAATTCTGGATAAAACTAATACCGAAGCAATCATAGAAATGTCATTCACATTGGCTAGAGATACAGAACAATTTATAGTTGTGTCTTGCCAAGTAATTTCGGACAGAATTAATCTAGAAAAAAAACTAAACAATCTAGCGCGTACATTTGATCAATTTATACAAAATTCTGACGCACTTATTTTTACTATAAATAAGAACGGGAAATTTCTTCAATCAAATGAGTCCTTTCTCAGGTTATTAAAACTTCAGAGACAGAATTTATCATCATCAAATATTAAGGAATTCATAGAACCTGAATACTTTGCTAAAACATCATTATCAAAAATAGCTTTAGAATCTGCACAATTAACACGGATTGAATTACCTCTCATCTCTGCAGATAAAAGAAAAATTTTACTACTTGGGACTATTACTCCAATTGAAAATTTAGATAGTGAAAAAGTATTATTAGGCTCTTTCCAGAACATAACAGAATTAAAAACTATAAGTAAAGAGCATAAAATTCTCTCTGCAGTAATTGAATACAGCAAGGATGGAATTGCCATTGAGCATGAAGGTAAGTTAGTTTTTTCAAATGAGATATTTGCCAAGTACTTCGGCTATTATAGAAAAGAAGATGTGCTGGGTAAATCATTTGTAGAATTTTTAGCTAACGAAGATGTAGCCAGAATTTCCGAATATCTTCACCTTATAAGAAGAAAATTAGATGCACCAAACCGATTTGAATTTTTAGGAAAAAAAGAAGATGGGTCAAAAACATTTTATTCCGCCTCTGTTTCAGAATTTGAGATTGAAGAAAAAAGCTATATAGCATACATTATAAGAGATATAAGTGAAAGGAAACGAGCGCAACAAGCTTTATTGGAATCGGAAGAAAAATACAGAAGTTTAATTGAAAATATAGATGATTACTTTTATACATTTTCCAGAGTTTCAAACAAACTTATACCAGTTTTTTACACATCAAGTGTGCGCAAAATTACCGGTTACACACAAGAAGAATTTTTAAAAGACAAACGGCTTTATTTAAAGATCATCCTGCCAGATGATATAAGTTCTGTTAAGAAAAAAATCAGAGAATATATCCACAGCCGAATACGCGATGTTGGAGAAATTGAGTATAGAATTCTTAACAAATTTGGAAACATTGTTTGGGTAAGAAACAGAATTACCCTGATAAGGGATATAAACGGACAAATAAAAACAATTTATGGCATTGTAAGTGATATTAGCACTAGAAGAAAAGCTGAAGATGATTTACAAAAATCAAGAGAGGATCTGCTAAAGCTGAATGAGAACAAAGATAGATTTCTTTCTATAATCTCACATGATTTAAGAACACCTTTCAGTTCAATCTTAGGATTTACTGAATTACTTCTAAATGATGAGGGGCTGAGTGATAGAGAAAGAAAACAGTACATTCAGTTTATTCAGGAATCTTCCAAATCTATGCTGGCTTTGGTTAACTCGCTGTTGGATTGGAATAGATTGCAATCTGGCAGAATAGAATTTGAACCTGAAAAAATACAAGCTAGTATGGTGATAAATAGGTCAATAAATTCTCTTTCGGCAGCAGCTTTGAAAAAAAATATAAGCATAACATCAAATGTACCCGAATCAATAGAAATTTTTGTCGACGATAATTTAATCACTCAAGTATTTAATAATTTAATTTCAAATGCAATTAAGTTTTCACACAACAATGGTTCTATTTTCATTTCGGTGTCATCATCAAAAAAATTAAGATTTTTGGAATTCTCCGTTCAAGATACAGGTGTTGGAATTAGGCATGAGGATATCAACAAATTATTTTCTGTTGAAAGTAAATTTACTCTTGAAGGCACTTCTGGTGAAAAAGGCAGCGGACTTGGTCTTTCAATTGTGAATGACATAATTCAGAAACATGGCGGGTCCATATGGGTTGAAAGTGAGTTTGGAAAAGGATCAACATTTAAGTTTACTTTACCAATTGCTTCAGCAGTCATCCTTCTTGTGGATGACAGTAAAACAGACAGATTTCTTTATTCCAAAATATTAAAGAATATTGCGCCCGATTATACAATTGAAACCGCATCGGATGGCAAAGAGGCATATGACAAAATTATTAAATCTCCTCCAGCTTTAGTTATTACCGATCATAACATGCCAGCAATGAATGGCATCCAGCTTGTACAAGAGATAAATAACCTTGACATGAATATTAAACCGCCAGTAATAATCTTAAGCGGAAAAATGGACAGACAGATTATTGAGGATTATCATACATTAGGAATAGAATATATTTTCCAAAAACCTGTAAACCTTGGAAACTTTAAACAAGCAATAGAAAAGACAATTAGAAAAGGATTAAGAGTTGGTTAGATTAAAACGATAAGATAAAATTAAATGTTTGTTTAAATAAACATCCGTTATAAATCATTAAACCTGTATAAGTAAAATTTTTGATAGTAAAATTTAGACTATTGGTCATCAAAATTTTCACAGCATCCATAAGCTGGTTCGGGAACACCAACTTTAATTGCTTCTTTAGCAAGCAATATATCAAGTATTTTATCTGCTACTGATGCCGAATCTACTAGCCCATTTGCAAGTGCTGTTTTGAACTCTTTTTCAATTGTTCGGACTATCTGTTGTAATACTTCTTCCATTCTTTCACCACAATATTTTTTGTTTATTTAAGGGTAACTATTTTTAGTTATTCCTTGATATGTGATTAATAAACAGAATCTGTGCCATAAGTTTTTTCATCTTCCTCAGTAATGGTACTATTATTAGTTTCGACATATGTATCATTAATAAATTGTGTATCCAAGCAGTGCAGCGCAGTAAAGACTTAAAAAATTGATATGTTCTACTTCACATTTTATAATTTTGCTAAGAATCTGTAGAGCATTTTTAAATTTTTTTATTATTATATGAATAAGGATACTAAGGACTTCTACCAGAAACTTCGCTCTGACATAAAAATATGGCTGGAGAATGGAAAGAACTCAAATACGAAATGGGCCGATTTTCTTCTATTAGCGCCTGATCTTTTTCATTTGCTAACCAAACTAACTATCGATCCGGAAGTTCCTGCAAGTAAAAAAGTAAAAATTGCTGGAATTATTGCATACTTTATCTCGCCCTTGGATTTTTTACCTGAAATACTTTTAGGACCAATTGGTTACTTAGATGATATTGCTATAACTGCCTACGTTCTAAATGATCTTATTAATGATGTTGATCCAAAGATAATCCAGCGAAATTGGGCAGGTGAACGAGATATTTTGGTGCTGATTAAAACTATAATTGCAAACGCGAATAGTATGATAGGCAGCGGATTGTGGAAAAAATTAATAAAAACCTTTACAAGATGAGTTTGATTAAAAAGATGACATCTTTTTTAGAGATGTCATCTTTAACCTCATGTTAGAATGCAGATATAAATCCTACAGACAGCACTCCGTACTTATCCGTTAGATTGTGTGTATATTCACCTATCAACCTAATGTTTCTTGCTAAAAGATAGCCCAAATGTAAAGAAGCAGATTTATGATCTAGCGACGCAATGTTGGATTCAACCCAATTATATAAACCGACTGCATACCAATTACTATTATCTCCCTCAGGTCTATAAACAATCTCTGCAAAAGCACCACGCGTTTTAATTTCAATAGCAGTTGGTCCAAAGAAGAAGGGATCTTTATCTCTCCTTTCCACAAATTGAACATTTAATTCTATTGGATCAATTGAAAAGGTTGCATCAGGACCAAACATCCATAAGTCATTAGTTATTTCATTAACAGATTCCTTGCCCAAATATCCAAATGCTCCAATTCTTAAATGTTCATTAATATCTTGAGAAACTCTGCCCAAAAAGTTTTTATGCTTATCGTTATCAAAATTTCCATTCGAAAGCGTGCCAATGCCATTACCGTTCACAATTTCTAAAGTTAAATCCGTGCCTGTTTCAAATCCATAGTTAAGCATAATTCCCCGGTCATAGGTTAAATTAACATGTGAATCTCCAACCCGAACTTTATAGATATTATAATCGGCAAGTGTTAACCTAAGTTCTCTTTTAAAAAGAGGATCGGACACTTGAAACTGCCCAATGGAAAATGCAAGTTCAGAGCCAAATAATTTGTTAAACATTATAAATGCATCTTCAACTTTTCCAACATCACCCTCTTCAAGAATATAATAAATGTAGTACGAAACATTTTTAAATATCTCTCCTCCAGATAACAGTTTTAATACAAGTGGACTTTTAAAGTCGCTTAATTTGGATTTATCCTCATTAAAAGTTACTCGCCCATCAAGCCTTACAGCTAGCGGCAAATCTCTAATAAGTGAAAGTTTTTCATCGCCGGTTTCAACAAAATATCTTGGTGCATCTTGATCTTTCAATACAAATCCATTGCCAGCAAATTCTTCGCCGTAAGCTTTAAGTTTTGGAAATGGCGAATGGCATGTTTTGCATGTCATATTATATTTGCGTGCAAATGCCGGTATCGAATATAAATTATAAGCAGATACAAATAGAACAGTAAGTAAGATTAAGAATTTTTTCATCTCATCACCTATGGTAAAATAGTTACGTAAGTTGAATGTTCATTTACTTTAATTATCTCAGATTCTTCCTCTGGAACGCCAAGAAAATCAGCAACAGGTTTAACGAGTTTTTGATAGTTTAATACGGCTGTAACTTTTAGTTTTCCTGGCGGTAAATTATTTGGAAGTGAAAATGTAAGTGTTTCCATTTTAGTTTCCCGTGGACCAATTCTGTAATCAACTCCAAGTGATTTTGTATTCCACTGCTGAATTGTCATTCTTCCTTGAGGGTCAAAGTATGCCATGCGAAATATTCTATCGCCTATAGGAATACCATCTCTTTGAACACCTTTAAAGTTAGGATCGTTTAATGCAATTCCCATATCCTGGTAAGCAAGAGCATCTGCTCCAATAGTATATTCCTCTCCAGCAAATCCTTTTTTATCAACCGGAATATGATAAACATTTCCCTTAGCATCTACAGCTTCAACATGCATCCATACAATTCTATCTTCAACAGAGCCAGTTGGAAATTTATGCCCTGTTTTACCATTAAATAGTGCAACAGTGAACTTGACCCTTTCTCCAGGTTCCGCCTCGTTTATATCAGGATGAATTCTCAACTCGATTGTACCTTTTACCTTACCAGGATCATGTGCGCCATGAAAAAGATGCTGTCTTGCATCAGAATATTTATTACCCATAGCTGCAGTATATCCTTCCGATGAGGTCATATGGCACGTCTGACATTTAACCCCTTGTTTTGAGTATGGCCCTTCCTTCCATTCGAGGTGAGTTGATTTAACCCAAATTCCGTATGGATCTTTTTCGTTATGACATGTTCCACAAAACTCGGCACTTGCTAAAAAATCTGATTTTTTTACTCCATGCTCGGGTGAGTCAACATTTTCTCTTGGTCCATATTTAACATTACCGGGAGATGATATAAAATTGAAATTGAATGGTGTATCTCCCTCAAAACCAGTAACAGTATGACAAACATCGCAGTTAACGGATTCATTTGCCATGGACATTTTATCGGGAGTTGGAGGTGGGACATCACCAGCCAAAAATGCAATTGGTGAATGGCATCCGTTGCAGCCAGCTTTCACACCCGCAACTACTGGATCTTTTTCGGCATGCGGCACTGCAAGTTTAAAATATTCTATTTCATCCCAATGATGAGTGTACGCTTGAGACATCATGGATTGTTTCCACTGTTGAAAGAAATCATTATGGCATGCTGAACCACAAAGATTCGCTTTGCTAAAATCTTGATATTTAAATATACCTAAAGCATTATCTCCAGCTTTAACCATTTGTCCATAATTTTCTGAAGCTAAAAGAAACAGACTTAACACGATGAAAAGCAAAATATTTAATACTGCTTTCACGATTTTCCTCCATTTTTAGTTGATGAAATAATATTTTTAGGAATTTGAACCTTGAAGCAAGTTCCAGGTTTATCTTTACTTGCTAATCTAGATGGACTTTCAACAGTTATTTTTCCATTATGTTTTTCAATGATTTGCTTAACAATTGCTAATCCAATTCCAGCTCCTTCTTGCTTATCCTTACTAACTCGCGATGATCTAAAGAATTCAATGAATATTTTGTCAAGTTCATTTGCTGGGATGCCAATTCCATCATCACAAATTGAAATTATTATTTCACTTTCATTATCATCAACACTTACTTCAACTCTTCCTTCTCTATCAACATATTTTATTGCATTTCCAATTAGGTTCGAGATTGCTAAGCTGAAAAGAAATTTATCGCCTAAAAGATTAGTATACGACTTTCTTTCATAGTTAAAAATCAACTTTATTTTTTTGCTCTCCGCATTAGCCATATGCTGATCTGCTAATTCAGTCATGATCTCAGCAACATCAATCTCTTCGTTTAAGAATTGGTTAAAAAGTTTAAACCTAGAAACCTTAATTACATCATTTATTAGGTTTATTGCTTCCTCAGATCTATCTGCTGCTCTTTTAAGTTTTTCTTCAACTTTTTCATCTAATGGTCCAAGAAACTTTTGAAGCATCAAATTCAAATATGAATGAACTGCCGTTAATGGAGTTTTAATTTCATGGACAATACCAACTATGTATCTTTGTTTTTCGATCTCAGCGGTGTTTAGTCTATCCAAAGATTCAATAAGATCTTGTTCCATTTTGTAAAGCTGGCGAGCAATGCCATTTGCCAAGTAAACACTTATGTACATGGTAAATGAGAATACTTTAAATATTGATATGATATAGTTGAAGTCATCATACAACTTGGTGTTAAGAAAGCCTTGAATTGTGTAGTGCGGAATAATTCGCAAATATTCTGAAAATATAATACTTCCAAATCCCAAGACAACTACAGTTGCAACTGTATAAATTATCGAGCCAGGTAGAACAAGACTTCCAATAATCATGTGAAACACAAAAAGCATATACAGCGGTGTTTCAATACCACCGGTGAAATGAACGAGTAAGAACAAAGCGGTAAAATCTAAAATTATTTGTATAAGTGATAAGTGAAGCGGGTTGAACTGGCCAGCAATTGATTTTATATGCTTTTTACCAACATGTAAGATTGCATTATAAATTAAAATGGATAGTGTAATTATTGAAATTGCTAAGATTTGAGATTGTTCAAATTTGAAACCTAGAAAGAAATCAGAAGCGAGAATAAATGTAGTAAGCATTAAAACTGCACCATAACGCAGTTTAATAAACCACATATTTCTTTTTCTTATAGCGTCCCAAAATTCTTCGTATTGGCTAGCCCAGGACGGTACTAATCTTATCATCCATTATTTCCTTGAGTTATTTATACAGCATAGATTGAATAATGATAGACAGCACTTTTTTTAACATTCCATAAAAAGTCTTTTTATTAATAAATGTCAACAGCTAAAATAAAAAATCCCTCTCCATTGGAGAGGGATTTATTATAAATGAACTTAGGAAATGAACTTTCCTCGTTTTGTGTAATGAGTGTGCAACAATTTATGGGCTGTATGTCCGCATGGTCCATCAGTTAAGAATTCCTCATATAATTTTAACACATGAGTATTTTCATGGGATTTTCTAACGCCCAGGGATTCATCCTCGGCATAAATTGCTTGTGCACGTTTTTTCCTAATTTCAGCATTGGTAGGAATTGGCTGCCCGCCTCCGCCAATACATCCGCCCGGACAAGCCATGAACTCTATAAAATGACATTCACTGAACTTGCCGCCAGCTTTTATGTCTTCCATTACCTTTTTTGCATTTGCAGTTCCATGAGCAACTGCAACTTTAAGAGTTACACCTTTTAGCCAATCCCAGTTAGGAACTAAATGGGCAAGAACTTTTGGAACCGGACCAACGTTTGTTATCGGCAGTTCAGCATATCTTATTCCTTCAAAGCCACGAACAGGCATAATATTCATATTTTCAAAAACTTTCTCAACTTTTACTCCGGTTACTAATTCAATTACAGTTCTAAGTGCTGCTTCCATAACTCCACCGGTTGCACCAAAAATTAATCCCGCACCAGATGCATCGCCAAATGGATCATCAAAGTTAGATTTTGGCATTTCAGGTAAATAAATTCCAGCTTCCTTTATCATTTGTGCAAGTTCGCGTGCAGTTAAACCGTAATCTACATCCTTAAATCCAGATGAAGTCATTTCGGGTCTATTACATTCGAACTTTTTTGCAGCGCATGGCATAACAGCAACACTAACAACATTAGCTGGGTCAATGTTATTCTTTTTAGCATAGTATGTTTTTATTAATGCACCAAACATTTGCTGCGGCGATTTTGCTGAACTAAGATTTGGAATGAATTCAGGGTAAAAATGTTCAAGATACTTTACCCAACCGGGTGAACAAGAAGTGAATTGCGGAATAACAACAGAAGAATCTTTTTTTACCAGGGCTTTGTAAAGTCTAAGAAGTAATTCTGTTCCTTCTTCCATAATTGTAAGATCTGCGGTGAAGTTTGTATCAAACACTTTATCAAAACCAATTCGTCTTAGAGCAGTGTTCATTTCACCTGTGAAAGAATGCCCTGGTTCAATTCCAAATTCTTCACCAATTGCTGCACGCGGAGATGGTGCGGTTTGGATTACAACATGTTTGTTTGGATTATCGATTGCTTCCCAAATTTCATCACGCGGGTCGTTAGCTCTTAATGCACCGGTAGGACATCGATTAATACACTGTCCACAGTTAATACAAATTACTTCAGCTAGTGGTTTTTCGCCGAAGGTTCCGATATGAGTTTTATAACCCCTTCCAATTGCTTCAAGCACGCCAACTTCCTGGAGATCAATACAAGTACGTACACATCTTTTACAAAGGATGCATTTATCCATATCGCGCACAACGGAATATGAAGAATCATCAATTTCAAATCGAGGAGAATCAACATGCCCAAAGTTATAATGATCAACACCATATTCTTTTGCTAATGTTTGAAGCTCGCAGTTGTTATTTCTGAAGCAGGAATAACACTCTCCGTAATGTTCACTAAGTAATAAATCAATTATATGTTTTCGAGCTTTTCGAACCATTGGAGTTGATGTCTTTATTTTAATCGGTGCAGTTATTGGAAATGCACATGAAGCTTGTAAGGTTCTCATACCTTCAACTTCTACAACACAAATTCTGCATACTCCGGCAACGCATAAATCTTCATGATGGCATAAGGTGGGAACATAAACTTGATTTTGTTTACAGGCTTCAAGAATTGTAGTTCCCATTGGAACAGTAACTTTCTTTTCATTTATTTATACCGTTACAGAACCGCCAATGTATTCGGGATGTTCGGGTTTTTCAATTACATGAGCCTGTTGACTTATAGGCGCACGGGATTTTTCTTTAGTTTTCATTGGCACCTCCATTTGCACGGTTGAATATTTCTTCATTAAAGTTTTCCAGAATCGAGAGAAATGCATTTGAGCTTGAATGCCCTAATCCGCATTTTGAAGCAACTTGCATCGATTTGCCGAGTTCTTTAAGCTTATTTATATAAGCAAAAGTATATTCACCTTTGTGGATCATTTTTACGCCTTCAAGCAGTTTTACATTTCCAATTCGGCAAGGTGTACATTGACCGCAAGATTCATCAACAAAAAATTCCATAAAATTATCCAGAACCTTCAGCATGTCTCGAGATTCATTAAATATCATTATCGAACCACCGGTAGCGGCATCTTCATAAGCGAGTGCTCTATCAAATTGTGATTTATTGTAACAGAATCCAGATGCACCGCCGACTTGAACAGCCTTTGTGTTAGCAGCTTCAACTAACTGAAGCAGTTCACTTATTTTAGTACCCCATGGCAATTCATAAACTCCAGGTTTTTCACAATCACCAGATACAGAGAACAATTTGGATCCAGAAGATTTACCTGTTCCCATTTTTTTGTACCACTCAGAACCTTTCATGATGATATGGGGAACAGTGGCCAAAGTTTCCACATTGTTAACAATGGTTGGCTTTCCCATATAACCAGTATTTACTGGATACGGAGGTCTATTTCGTGCTTCACCGCGCTGCCCTTCTAACGATTCTATTAATGCTGTTTCTTCACCGCAAACGTAAGCACCAGAGCCAAGAAATACTGAAATATCAAAAGCAAAACCTTTTTTACCCAGAATATCTTTGCCTAGTAAATTATCCTTTCGCATTTGTTCGAGATAATCTTGCAAGGATTTGTACAAATATTCATACTCACCGCGCAAGTAAACAATCCCTTGCTGCGCACCAATGGTGTATGCAGCTATTACCATTCCATCAAATACAAGTTCAGGATATTCAATGAGCAGAACTCTATCTTTGAATGTTCCCGGCTCACCTTCATCTGCGTTGCAAATAATGAACTTTTCGTCACTCAACGCTGCCGCTGTCAACATCCATTTAGTAGAAGTTGGAAATCCTGCACCACCTCTTCCTCTTAACTTAGACTCTCGAATTTCGAGTAATATATCTTCCCTGTTCATAGATAGTGCTTTTGTGATTGCACTCCCTCTTTCATATCCTGAGAAGATAACTGGTCCGGTTCTTTTTTTCGATTTTGTTTCCATATTCACCTCACTTCACCTTATTTAAAATTTGAACAGCTTTTTCAGGTGTGAGCTTTGTAAATACCTGATCATTTACAGCCATGGCAGGCCCCTCGTCGCATAATCCAAGGCAATTCACATATTCAACGGTAAATTTATTATCACTTGTGGTGCCGCCAATTTTTACATCTAATTCACGTTCTATAGCTCTTACAATGTTATCTTTGCCCTTCATATCACAGCTAATGGTTTGGCATATTCGAACAAGATTTCTTCCTTTTGGATTGGTATTAAGAAAGGCAAAGAAAGATAAAACACTGTAAACTTCGACTGGATGGATGTCCAATAAACGAGCAATTTCTTGTTGAGCATGTTCGGATACATGTCTATGTTTAACTTGAATTCCATGAAGAATTGATAACAGGGCAGATCTCTTTTTCCCAAATTTTTTAATCAGCTGTTCAATATCTTCTGTTAGAGCATTCTTTTCTTCAACTAACATTTTATTTCTTTCCCTCCTTTTCTCGCTTCAAAAGTTTTTCAACTTTTTCAATTAAATCATCCGGAGAAATTGGTTTTTCAACATATTCATCAACAGGAACAAGATCGCTTTTTCCGAAGTCCATTCCTGTAGTTTTTGAAATTGATGTGTACATGATGATTGGAGTTTTAATTTTTTCCTTCCTAAACTTTTGAGCAAGGAAGAACCCGTCATCTGGTTCATTCATCATTACATCAAGTATAATTAGTTCCGGAGAATTTTCTTTGACGATTTTGTATCCATCGTCAGGATTAGAAGCGGTAACCACCTCATAACCTTTAGCTGTAAGTACTAAACTGCTTGCATCAAGGATATCGGGGTCGTCATCTATTATAGCTATCTTTGCCATAACGGTTCCTTAATTAGTTCATAAATAATGATTAGTTAGTTGTAACAATTTTTAAATTGGTAAATAAACTTTAAAACTTGTTCCTTTTTCAAATTCACTTTCAACTTCAATTCGTCCAGCATAGGAATCAACAATTCTTTTCACAATTGATAATCCTAAACCGGTACCGCTAATGTTTTTAGTGTGTTCATTTTTTGCTCTAAAAAATTCATGAAATAGTTTTTGTTTTTCTTCAGGCTTCATTCCTATTCCAGTATCCACGATTGTAGTTAAAATATACTTATCAGCATTTTGAATTTTTATATCTATTCTTCCACCAACTTTATTGTATTTAATTGCATTACTAATAAGATTGGTGAACAATCTTAGTATTTCATCTGAATCAGCTTTAATTGAATTCGATTGATCAATAACTTGAAACTCTAAGGTTATATTTTTCTTTTTAATTTCAACCTGCAAAAGCTCAATTACTGAAGTTACTGCCTCAGCCAAATTCAAATCCTTAATCTCACGTTGTATAACCTTCATTTCCATTCGTGAAATATCTAAAAGGTCATTCACCATTTTTAGCAGCCCATCCAGGCGTATCTGAGAACGATTGATATAATTAATTTTTTGATCGTTTGGTAAATTATAAGCCGGATCGGAAAGTAATTTTAAATATCCATAAACTGCTGCTATTGGGGCTTTAAGTTCGTGAGAAACCATAGAAACAAATTGCGATTTCAAATGCTCTAGCTTTTTAGATTCTGTAATATTTTTAAAGACAACAACAACCCCGGCAAGACTTCCATCCGGATGCGGTACAGGTGAGGAAGTTGCTTCAATAAATAACTCTCTGTTTGATTTTAACTCAATTTGTTTTGAATAGGATTTTTTCTCAAATATTTTATTAGTTAAAATTTTATTAATTAGCTCAGCAATTTCGGGATGAAGTTTATCAATTATGTATTCTTCAATTGCTATATCCGGAAGCTGTAAAAAGATTAGTGCACTAGGATTGAAAAGAACTGCCTGACCATATTTATTTATCACCAAAATGCCATCAGTAATTGAATTAATTATTGTATTCAATCGAGTTTTTTCGAAAGCAACTTCAAGTAAACTCTCCTCTCGTTCCTTTTTCCATTTTTCTGCTTCTTGAAGTAAAATTCTTCTATCGTAACCTTGTTTTAGGTTGCTTAGCAATTCTTCAGGAGTAAAGGGCTTAGGTATATAATTGAAAGCACCTAGCTTTGTAGCCTCGGTTGCTGTTTCAAAGCTTGGAAATGCAGTGGCAATAAAACAAACAGTATTTGGATGATTTTGGTGAATTTGTTTTAATACTTCCAAGCCATTTATGTCAGGCATTTTTAAATCGATAATAGCTAAATCGTAGTCGAGCGAAGTTCCAAATGCTATGCCTTCAGCTCCGTTTTGGGCTGCATCAACTTCAAAACCTTCGGATTCCAAAAGACGTTTCGTTCCCAAACGTAGTCCTTTTTCATCGTCAACTATTAAAACTTTTGCTTTTGGCTGAGTTTCCAATTTGAAATATAGATCCAAAAGAAAATTAAATAACGTTACTTTTGTTTGGCTGCATAATAGGTTTCAATTTTTTGCAGCAGTTCATCAATTACTACAGGCTTGTTAATTATTCCATCACATTTTATCCATTCTTTTTCTTCCGAAGTTGAGGCACTGAATTTAAAGCCTGTTACATAAGTTGCTGAGGTTAAAACAAACACCGGAATATTTTTACCATGGTTATCTTTTTTTATTTTATAGCTAAGAATGAATCCCGCATCGTGTTCTTCCATTATTAAATCAATAACTGCAGCATATGGCTTAACCTGTTTGAACAGATCCCAGCCTTTTTTACTGTTATCAGCAGTAACCACTTTATATCCTTTCGATTCAAGCATGAATTTATTCTGTTCAAGCAAATCCAAGTCATCATCAACCAATAAAATTGTTTTTTTAATGTCAGTATCTGACATATTACTCACTCCTTAATTCAGACTAATATTTTGAATTTGTAAATTTTTAGGCAGCTTTAATTTAAAAGTTGTTCCTTTACCAACCTCACTTTTAAATGAAATATCTCCTCTATGCATTTTTATTATTCCATATGAGATAGCTAATCCTAAACCAGTTCCTTTGCCTATTTTTTTTGTAGTAAAAAAAGGTGTAAAAATTTTTCCAAAGTTTTCTTGAGGAATTCCGCAGCCATGATCTGAAATTTCTGCTTCAATACTGTTATTATCAGATGAAAGTTTTATATCAATTACTTTATTCTCCGAGTCAGACATCGCTTCGCAAGCATTATTAATAAGATTTAAAAGAACCTGTTTGAGTTGATCTTCGTCAGCATCAATGCTATTGCCTTTTCCATCTGTCTCAACTTTGAAGTCATAATTGGTGTAATTAGGATTTTTCTTAATAAGCTTAATAACAGAATTTAAAAGTTTAGAAAAATTTACGGTAGATATGTTAAGCTTTCCTTGCCGTGCAAAATTGAGAAGGTTTGAAACAATATTTTTACAGCGTTTGGCTTCTTCAATAATTAATTCCAGGTCCTCTATACTTTGTTCGTCAGAAGCTGCTTTTTCAATTGTATTTTTTAGCATGGATGAATAAATAAGAATAGATCCAAGCGGATTATTAATTTCATGAGCAACACCGGCAGCAAGCTGCCCAATTGATGCCATCTTCTCAGCAATTCTTAGCTGTTCTTGAGTCTCATTCAGTTCATTATATGCCTTACCGAGTTTGTCAACCAAGTAGGGTAAGCACATCTCTTTTTCAGCAAGATCTTTTGCAATAGCTACGGCATATTCACGGCACGTTTCGTATCCACAAGCACCGCAATTCAATTCATCCTTTGGGCTATACTTTTCGGTTTCAGCCAAAATCTCTTTTATTTTTTGTTCTGTTGGATAAGGACGAAGTTGATTTTTGCCCGAAAAACTTCGGGAGAAATCTATATTGCGGCTGTTATACAAATGACTTTTCCAAAGCTGTTTATCAATACTATGAATCTTCCTGTCAATATAGTTGATAACCTTTTCGCGGCGAGAGTAATAATTCAAATCCGAATCTATAGCTGGACCGCTTATGCACCCTTCACAAAATAAAATGTCTACGAACTTGGCATTAATTTTATTATCGGCTATTTCACTAATGATCTCCAAAACCTTTTTCTTACCTTCAACAACTACTATTTCTCGTTCAAGTATATCATCCGACACATTTGCTGTTTTAAGCAATCCTCCGGCAAGTGGAAATGATTTACCCAAATAGGCATGAGGGGGATCGAAATCACTTTCTTCAAGTTTATTAAAATTGACACTAAATTTTTGGAGAATTGATTTAAGTTCGGTAAAGGTTAACACCGCATCGAGTATTCCCTCAACTTCTTCAGACTTATACTCACTCTTCTTCGCTACACATGGTCCAATAAAAACAATTTTTATGTCATCACCAAGCTCACTTTTTAAATACTTTCCCGCCGCTATCATCGGCGAAACTATCTTTGCTAGGTTAGGTACTAACTCTGAGTGATATTTCTCGATGAAATTAATTACTGCGGGACAAGATGAGCTTATAATTGTCTTATTGTTTTCAGCTTTAATTACCTCTGCGTAGTAATTGCTTATTAAATCAGCACCAAACGCTGTTTCTACAACGTGGGTAAAACCAAGTTTTCTCAATGCGGAAGGAATTTTTAGATAGTTTTCTGGAAATGATGCAGCAAATGAAGGTGCAACTATTGCAACAGCTTTTTTACTTGGAAGAATTTCCATGCAAACTAAGTCAACATCACTTTCAATTTCTTTTGCATCTTGAGAACAAACCTTTACACAATGCCCGCAAGCAATACATCTTTCCGATATTACCCTTGCCTGACCATTAATAACTTTGATTGCTTGAGCAGGACACTCCCTAATACAAGAATAGCAGCGCTTACATCTATCTAAAATTGTACGTACGATTCCTTTGTTCATTTTTTTCGACTGATGGTATAAAGCATTCATCAATCCTTGCTCATTTGTTTAGAAACAAACTCAAGCTGGATTGATTAACCTTTTCACATTTTAGCAAGCTAAAAGTGATCGTTTTAATTATTCAAAATTTCTTTGCGATTGAAATATTTCGTGTGCAGAATTTCATGCGCTTTGTGACTATTCGGTTCACCCAAGAATTCTTTATATAATATTTTGACAGATTCATTATTATGTGACTGTCTCGTCTGCATTTCTGCATCTATTTGATAAAGCGCTTTCATCCTTTTCATTACCTTTTCAGGTTTTTGGTGAATTGGCTGACCACCACCGTTAATACAGCCGCCGGGACAAGCCATTACTTCAATAAAATGATATTTTGAAGTACCCGCTAGTATATCTTTAATAATAGGTTCAACATTTCCAATTCCATTCACAACAGCAATGTTCAATTTTAAACCACTTATTGTAACAGATGCCTCTTTCAGGCCACCACTGCCGCGAACACTTTCAAAGTCTAATTGGGTTAACTCTTCTCCAGTAAGTTTGAAATAAGCTGTACGCAATGCCGCTTCCATTACTCCGCCGCTAGTGCCGAAGATTGCTGCTGCACCAGTTGATTCGCCCAAAGGATTATCAAATTCGCTTTGAGGTAAATCTGCAAAATCAATTCCTGCCATTTTGAAAAATCTTACAAGTTCGCGAGTAGTTAATACTGCATCAACATCTGGCATTGTTTCTTCTGCTAATTCAGCACGATTGGATTCAAATTTTTTAACAGTGCATGGCATAATTGAAACTACATAAATGTCCTTCGGGTCTATTCCCATCTTTTTTGCATAATAGGTTTTTAAAATTGCTCCTTCCATTTCATGCGGGGATTTACAGCTTGAAACATGATCAAGTATTTGAGGATAATTCTGTTCGGCAAATTTAACCCAGCCCGGGCAGCAGCTTGTAAACATTGGTAACGTTTTATTGTTTTGTACACGATTTATCAATTCGGAAGCTTCTTCCATAATTGTAAGATCTGCAGCAAAGTTCGTATCAAATACTTTTTTGAAACCGAGCCTTCTTAATCCTGTTACTAATTGCCCGGTTACATCAGTTCCGAGCGGCATATTATATTCTTCCCCAAGAGTTGCTCTAACTGCCGGAGCTATTTGTGCAATTGTATATTTGTTTTTGTTATTCAGTGCATTCGATACTTCCTTCAAAGAGCTTTTTTCTCTTAATGCTGCTGTGGGGCAAACTAGAATACACTGACCGCAGAGAATACAATCGCTAATATTTAATCCCTTGTTATATGGAGTAGTAACAATGCTTGTGAAGCCGCGATTGGTAAAATCAATTGCTCCAATTTTTTGAACTTCGAAACAAACGCGAACACACCTGCCGCATAAAATACATTTAGCAGGATCACGTTCCATAGAAGCACTTGAAATATCGATTGCATGCGTTTTTGTTTCACCGGCAAACCGATGTTCTCTCAATCCATATTGCTCGGCTAAATCCTGCAATTCACAGTTTTTATTTCGAACGCAGATCAAGCAGTCTGGTGGGTGATTTTCAACTAAAAGTTCCACAATTGTTTTCCGGGCTCGTCTTACTCTTGGTGAATTTGTTTCAACCACCATTCCCTCAAATACAGGGTATGCACAAGAAGGTGTAAGTCCTCTTTGCCCTTCAACTTCAACTGAACAAATTCTGCAAGCACCTGTTGGTGCTAAATTCTTTAAATGACACAGAGTAGGAATGTGAATACCAACTGATTTAGCAGCATCAAGAATTGTCATTCCTTCTTCTGCATTAACCTTAATATTATTTATTGTTAACTGAACCACTTTTTCTCCATTCATTATCTTTAATTAACCTCAATTGCATTAAACCGGCAGGATTCAAAGCACATTCCGCAGCGGATGCATTTATCATCAAGAATATAGTGTGCGTGCCCTTTTTCACCAGCAATTGCATCAACCGAACATTTTTTAACACAAACACCACAGCCTGTACAAATGCTGTTATCAATTGTAAAAGTCAGCAATTCTTTACAAACTGCAGCCGAACATTTTCTCTCATAAAGATGCTCTTCGTATTCTTCCCTAAAATATTTTAATCCGGATAAAACAGGATTTGGAGCTGATTGCCCCAATCCGCAAAGCGATGTATCTTGAATAACACTTGCTAATCTTTGCAAGTGAATAACCCCTTTGAACCTTTGCAATTGATCTAATTTGTTGCTTGTATTTTTATAGCTGTGCGGTATGCGTTCAATTATTTCGAGCATACGTTTTGTTCCTTCACGGCACGGAACACATTTTCCGCAAGACTCATTTTGAATGAACGTAAGGAAGAATTTTGCTACATCAACCATGCAAGTATCTTCATCCATCACAACAAACCCGCCCGAACCCATCATTGCACCAACAGTTTTCAAGGATTCATAATCAACTGGAGTTTTTATAACACTTTCGGGTAAGCAGCCGCCCGAAGGACCGCCAATTTGAACGGCTTTAAACTGTTTGTGGTTAGGAATTCCACCGCCAACATCAAAAACAACATCCTCTAAAGTCATTCCCATTGGTACTTCTACTAAGCCTGTGTTATTAATTTTTCCGCTTAATGCAAATACTTTAGTTCCTTTGCTTGTACTGGTTCCAATAGATGCAAACCATTCCGCACCTTTATTTACAATTGAGGTAATGTTTGCGAAGGTTTCAACATTATTTATTACAGTTGGCTTGCCGTACAGTCCAGAAATACTAGGAAACGGAGGCCGTGGTTTTGGCATACCCCGTCTTCCTTCTATCGAACCAATTAAAGCAGTTTCCTCACCGCAAACGAAAGCACCCGCTCCTTTTTTAATCTTAAGATCAAACCCAAAATCGCTGTTTAAAATATTGTCGCCCATCAATCCATAATTTTTGCACTGCTCAATTGTATTCTCTAATCTTGAAATTGCTAATGGATATTCAGCCCGGCAGTAGATGTAACCTTTGCTCGCACCTATTGCAAAAGCGGCAATCAGCATACCTTCAACAACTCTAAATGGGTCGCTTTCCAAAACCGATCTATCCATAAAAGCACCAGGATCGCCTTCATCTGCATTACAGATTAAGTATTTAACATCTGCTTTTTGGTTATGAGCAAGTTCCCATTTTTTGCCGGTAGGAAATCCTGCTCCGCCTCTGCCTCTCAATCCACTCGATAGAATTTCTTTTACAACTTCCATTGGTTTCATAAGTCGCAAAACTTTGTCCAGTGCTTTAAAGCCGCCGTTTGCAATGTAAGCATCAATTGAAATAGGACTTATAATTCCACAATTTTCCAAAACAATTTTTTGTTGTTTTTTGAAGAATGGAATATTGTGAATTGGGATGATCTCGGTATTTAATTTGTTATGAGTTCCTAAAAGTTTTTCTGTGAAAATTTGTTTATCCACCAGAGTTTTTTGAATAAACTTTGCAACTATTTTTGGAGTTATTTCACAATATGAAATTCTTTCCCCGCCCGGAAGTTTTATATCCACAATTACTTCTTTGGAGCAATACCCAATACAGCCAGTTGGTTCGATTTGTGCGTTAATATTTAGCTTTTCAAGTTCCTGGCGAATTGCTTGCTCAACTTTTGCAGCACCAGATGCAAGACCGCAAGTTCCCATTCCAATAAAAATAATAGGAATATCGTGAGATTCATATCTTAATTTTTTATTTAGGTCCATAAGTCTTTGCTTGCAGGCATCACTATTATGACAAAGGGGACCCTCAGTACAACAGCGAATAAACATATCACAAGGATTTGCTGGGCTGTGCCAACATTCGCTGCAACACTTATCCATATAACTTTTCATGCTGCACTCTCCTCAGCTTTAATTTCAACTGCTGCTTTTTGCTGGGCGGTAGTATAAGTCTTAATAATTTTAGGTATATCTTTAACGGATAGTCTTCCGTAGAATTCATCATTCACAGTTATGACTGGTGCAATGCTGCATGCACCAATGCAGGCAACAGTTTCAAGAGTAAAGTTTTTATCCCGTGTTGTTTCGCCAGCTTTAATCCCCAATGCGGTTTCAAGAGCAAACAGCAGATTGGAAGAATTTTTAACATGACATGCTGTGCCTCTGCAAACACGGATTACATTTTTGCCAATGGGCGTTAACCTGAATTGGTTATAAAAAGTAGCAACACCAAAAACTCTGCTTAAAGGAATACCTAAAAATTCTGCTATATCCTTCAAAGCTTCTTCAGGCAGGTAGTTGTAGAGCGATTGTACATCCTGGAGCAGAGGAATTAGAGCACTCTTATCATTCTTTTGATAATTCTTAAAAACATCTTTATGCATTATATCCTCAAATAAATTCGCTCAAGCTATCACATATCCAATGCCATAACCATTAAGTAAAAAAACTAATTTAAGGTTAGATTTCGCTTATTTTCGATTAAAAAATCAAATTATTCTTACTTTTGAAAATTTTTATTTACCAAAATGAAAAAAATTATTTGCTCGCTCGCAATAGTTGACGAGTTGCGTATTAAGTTAATGAGATTATTTTTTTATTGAAGGATTTGGTTCGGTTTGAAGCATTCGAGTAATGCGGGCTTTTAATGCATCAACCCCCACATTTTCTTTGCAAGATATTTCGAAATGAGTTGTGTTGTTGGCTCTCAACCCATTAATTAGGTCTGAGTTAATTCCAAACTCAATTTTGTTCACCGCAACAAGGAAAGGAATTGATAATTTTTTAAGCTGGCTAAATATGCTTTTATCTTCTTGACTTAATTTTTCCCGGGCATCTAAAACAACAATTACAAAATCGGCTGTGGGCAGTAAACTTATGTTTTTATTAAGTGCATCTATTTTGTTATCGTGTGCATCAGCAATAGGAATAGTATCCACAATAACCACCGAACCATAAGGCGGCAATTCCATAGGCACTTCTAATGCTTCTCTAACTTCAGCATGGCAACCGTTAACTGTACAAGCTTCTTTGCCTAAAAAAGCATTTACTAAAGAAGATTTACCGACGTTTCGCTTACCAATAAAAACTATCCGCTTTTTATCCTGTTTATGTGATTTGTTCAACTATTTTTCCAGCTCTTAATAAATCTTTTAACTTGGGGTAAGCAAAGACAAAAAACGTTCCATTTTTGAGCAATAGTTGACAGGGTAAATAGATAATGAAAGTTTTAATTTCCTTATGAAATGAGACTGTACTCAAGTTTAGGGTATCAATTCTTATAATAATCATTCTCTTTTTTAAGAATATTGGGAGATTAAACACCAGGTACGCTAACGACGGCAGTCTTTCATTCTTCGCAGGGATGGAAAAATACGTGGGCAAAAAGCCCGCACCTAAATTTTTATTTGATTGGCAAGTTTATCTGAGCAGAAGCATTTTGTTGCTCGTAATGCCTCCGTTGGTTATTAAACTACAAATATAAATTCCACTTGGTAAATTTTCTGAGTTTAATATTACTAAATACTCTCCTGCTTCCTTAAATCCGGTACCCAGTATTCTTACTTCTTTACCGAGTGAGTTTGTAATTACCAATTTAACATTCCCACTCTCGCTTAGGTTGTACCTTATAGTTGTCGTAGGATTAAAAGGATTTGGATAATTGCTAATAACTGAATATGATATTTCACTTAAGTCATTATTACTTTCCTTATAATAACCACCGCTGGTTTGAACAACATTAGTTGCCTCGGTTTCATAAA
>JACAFC010000041.1 GCA_013388515.1 Ignavibacteriaceae bacterium
GAATAACAGGTGACGTTGCTGCAAAAACAGTGGAAATTCTAAATGCATTTTTTGCAGGTACCTTCACTCCAACCTACGCAGATCCAGCTACAGTAACGGCTTGCTTAAGCTGTCATGGAAGTGCTGTTTTCAATAATGTAATGACAAAAATGAATTGCGAACCTTGTCATGGCAATCCTCATGCAGGTACAAGTGTAGAAGAAATCGGTGGTCCAGCAAACTCTTTCAAACTTAGCCAAAACTATCCCAATCCATTTAACCCTTCTACCAAAATACAGTTCTCTCTTCCACAAACCGAAAAAGTAAGAATAGAGATTTATGATATTCAAGGAAACTTGGTAAAGAGTTTGGTGGATTATGAATTGTACAATGCAGGCAATTATGAATTAGAATGGAATGGAACAGACAATAACGGCAATAAAGTATCAAGCGGAATCTACTTTACAAAAATGCATGCTGGAAAGTTTGCTCAAACTAAAAAAATGAACTTAGTTAAGTAATACTTTTCATTCTCATTCTATATTAGCTGCCATACTAACTATGGCAGCTTTTTTTATTATATCTTACTTTAACTAAACCATAGAACAAATTGTAATCTTTAGTGAGCAAATTCGTTGTGGCTTGCGATGATATGTTGCAATTACAGTTAATTGCTTATATAACAATAAATAACGGCAATTATGCAACGATTTGTTGCGTCACCGTTTTATCAAAATAGTTAAAAAAAGAAAGAATTTCGAAAAAAAATAATGGCAAAAATTTTGTGTAAACTATTGCCATGAGTGAAATGTTGGCAAATCATTACTTTCTTGTTCGGAATTTCCTTTCTGCAAAATCAATTTATGAAAGTCTTTTTGAAAAAGATGCAAATAATAAATTGGTTGCTAAGAAACTAATTATCTGTTATCTAACTACATCAGAACTTAATAAGTCATTGGATTTATTCCTCTCTCAAATTAAACAGGACATAGATTTTCTTTTGCACAGTGATTCAAACTCCGAGGATTGCCCTTGCCCAGAGTTAGCAGCAAAAATTGATGCAGGAGAGCTGATCTTTAGCAGCGAATTTGAGAAAAATATTGCGTTGGGCATTTTGTGGCTGTATTGCAGTCTTGAAAAATCAATTGCGTACTTCAAAACTGCTGAATCTCTTAATAATGCAGATAAAAGAATATCTGAAATAAACAAAATTTTAGTAAAAAAATTAATCTCAACTAAATCAAATTCAATTAACTAACTAAAAAGGAGAACTAAATGCGAAAACTTACACTACTTCTCACTACAATTTTTGTAATGGGATATTTTCTTCCAACATTGTCGCAAGCAAATTTTAGTACAAGTTTGCATGCACTTCGTGGGGGAAAACCTCATTTTTACAATAAAGTAGAAAATGGCGGTACAGGCGGTTTTGAAACACTAACCAATGTACCTATTTCTCAGTTAGGCTGTGTAGAGTGCCATGATGCTAACGATGCAAATGGCGTTGCATATCCAACTAATTATGTTCCTGGGTGTGTTGATTGCCATGCAACAAATTCACCAGGAATGCCTGTCACACAAGCAGACTGCTTAGGTTGCCATAGCCGTGAAGCTGCAATAATCAACAATACAACTTTAACCGATGTTCATAGGGCTGCTGGTAAAACCTGTATGTTTTGTCATAAGACAAATGATATGCACGGAACAGGTACTCAATATAATTCCATTTTTGAGCCAGGCGCAATTTCTGCAGATTGTTCAAATCCCGATTGCCATCCTTCATTGCCTGGATCTCATGCAGCAAAAGATCCACATGGCGGAAAATTACATTGTACATCATGCCATGCTTCAACAAACCTTACTTGTTATAACTGCCATTTCGAAAGCCAGCTTGTTCATAAAAAAAGACCAGTTAAACAAGTAACTGGATTTCTATTCTTAGTTAACAGAACCAAAGATAATAAAGTCCATCCAGCCACGTTCCAATCACTTTCATATCAAGGGAACACTTGGGTAACCTTTGGTCCTTCAGTAGCGCACACAATTGTTAAAAATGGTGCAAGAACTTGTGTTGATTGCCACCAGAATATGGGTGGTAATATTCCAGCAATTGTTGATTACAATGCAGACGGTATAATGAAATTTGGAACTTGGAATTCTGCAGACAGCACTCTAAGTACTTTGAAGGGAATAATTCCAATGCCTTCAGATTGGCAAAGATCATTTAAGTTAGACTATTTAACATACAATGGTAATCCTTCAGATGCAGTTGCTCCAAGCAAGAATTGGTCACTTATTGATGATGTAACTGATGGTTCACATATGTTGTACGCTACTCCATTAACTAATTCCCAAATGGCGAAAATAGGAATGGATACAACTTGGGTTGTCATACCAGTTGAATTAACTTCATTCGAAGCATCTGCAAATGGTGCGAATGTAAAATTAACTTGGACCACTGCAACCGAAGTAAACAACAATGGTTTTGAAATTCAGAAAAAATCTGGTAGTGGTTTTATAACTGTTGGATTTGTTAAAGGAAATGGTACTTCAACAACCAAACATGAATACTCATTTACCGATAAACAATTACAGCCTGGTGTATATACATACAGACTTAAACAAGTCGATTTCAATGGTAAATACGAATTCTCTAAAACTGTTGAAGTCTCAGTTGTTCAAGGATTATCTTATTCCTTGATGCAGAATTACCCAAATCCATTCAATCCTGAAACAGCCATAAAATATACAATCGCACAGGATGGTAAAGTTTCTGTAAAAGTATTCAGCATTTCTGGTACAGAAGTAGCTACGTTGGTTAACAAAGATATGTCTGCTGGGTCCTATGAAGTTAAATGGAATGGCAAAGATAATGCGGGTGTAACAGTTCCATCAGGTGTTTATTTTGTAAAACTTACATCTGGCAATTTTGTTCAAACAAAAAAGATGATGTTCTTGAAATAAGAATAATGAACAAATTCTAAAAGTAATAATATCCTTTCACAACACAACTAGCTGCCATAATTAATTATGGCAGCTTTTTTTATTAACCACATCCAGTCTTTACACATCATAAATTTGTACAAAAATTAGAAACTACTTAAGTAATTTATTTTATGTATTTTGGTAGTGAATAATATTAAGAGTACATAAAGCCTAATGCAGTATAATAGAAAATTTATTGGTTGGATTTTTGTTTTTGGGATTTTAGCATTATTGCTTGTTCCAAAGTTGAAACTATCAAATAAAAACAATTCTAAAATCACTAATAGGGATCCCAAATTGCTTAGCACCTTGGTAGATGTATGGGTTGTTAAAGCAAAACCATTACAAAATAAAATATTCTCAAATGGCACTTTAATCAGCAATGAAGAAGTAGAGCTTAGAAGCGAAATATCAGGAAAAGTAACAGGGATAATGTTCACCGAAGGTAAAAGAGTTAAAAAGGGAGATATTTTAGTTAAGATTAATGATTCAGAACTACAAGCAGCATTAAAGAAAAATAAATCAAAAGAATTACTTGCACGCGATAGAGAATTCCGATACAAACAGCTTTTAGAAAAAAATCTTACAAGTCAACAGGAATACGACTTGCAGCTAAGCGAACTTAATTCTGTTTTAGCTGATGTAGAATTAACTGAAGCGCAAATAGCCAAAACTGAAATTACAGCCCCATTTGATGGTATTGTTGGGTTGAGATCAGTAAGTGTTGGGAGTTATATTTCCCCGCTCACAAAGATTGCAAGTTTACAGAGTATAAATCCAATGAAAGTTGAATTTGCTGTTCCTCAAAAATATTTTGGGCTGATTAAAGAAGGTAAAGCAATTTACATAAAACTTAGTGCAACTGGTAAAACATATGCCGGCAAAATTTATGCAGTTGAACCAAAAATAAATGAAAATACCCGAACTGTACAAGCCAGAGCAATTGTTCCAAATAATAATGGTGAACTGACTCCTGGAGCCTACGTAGAAATAGATATAGTGCTTGAAAATCTTACTAATGCAATACTTATACCCTCTGAAGCTGTTGTACCCGATTTTGAGGGAGAAAAAGTTTTCATTTACAAAAACGGCAAAGCTGTTTCGCAATTAGTAACTGCTGGCATACGTACAGAAAAAGAGATCCAAATTACCTCAGGCTTGAACATTGGTGACTCAATAATTGTATCAGGAATAATTCAATTAAAGCCCAATGGTTCCGTTAAAATCAAAAAAATACTTGATTAAATAAATGTATGAGTTTATCATCACTTAGTATTCGAAGACCAGTACTTACAATAGTACTTTCTATTGTTATTGTACTCTTCGGAATAATTGGTTATACATTTTTAGGTATTCGGGAATACCCGAGCATCGATCCTCCAATTATAACAGTGTCCACAAGTTATGTCGGTGCTAATGCCGATGTAATTGAATCCCAAATAACAGAACCATTAGAAGAACAAATAAATGGAATTGCCGGTATACGTTCATTAACTTCGGTAAGCAGGGATGGTAGAAGTTCTATTACAGTTGAGTTTGATGTATCTATTGATCTTGAAGCTGCTGCAAACGATGTACGTGATCGTGTATCGATTGCTCGATCAAGATTACCGCAAGATGTTGATCCACCAACAGTCTCAAAAGCTGATGCCGATGCAGTGCCTATCATTTTTCTAAATATTAAAAGTGACAAAAGAAATCTTCTTGCTTTAACCGACATTGCCCAAAATATTTTTAAAGAGAGGCTACAAACCATACCCGGAGTAAGCCAGATAAATATTTGGGGAGAACGGCGTTATTCAATGCGATTATGGATGGATCCTGCAAAGCTCGCTGCTTACTCAATTACTCCGCTAGATGTTCGCAATGCCCTTAATAAAGAAAACATCGAATTACCTTCCGGCAGAATTGAGGGAAAAAATACTGAGCTAACAGTTAGAACACTTGGCAGATTAGAGAGCGTTGAAGATTTTAATAACTTGATAATTAAAGAATCAAAAGTTGGTATTGTAAGATTTAAAGATCTTGGAACTGCAGAATTATATCCAGAAAATGACAGATCAATTCTTCGCAGAGATGGAGTGCCTATGGTTGGAGTTGTTGCAATACCACAACCTGGAGCAAATTTCATTCAAATAGCTGATGAGTTTTATAAACGAGTAGATCAAATTAAAAAAGACTTATCTGAAGATATTGAGCTTGGAATTGGATTTGACGTTACGAAGTACATACGTAACTCTATTTCGGAGGTACAAGAAACAATAATTCTTGCGTTCGCCTTAGTTATCATGATCATCTTTTTCTTTTTCCGGGATTGGAGAACAACATTAATTCCTATACTTGCTATTCCAGTGTCATTAATTGGTGCGTTTTTTATAATGTACATAGCAAATTTTTCTATTAATGTTTTAACGTTACTTGGAATAGTATTAGCTATCGGTATTGTAGTTGATGATGCGATAGTTGTTTTGGAAAATATTTATCGGAAGCTTGAAGAAGGAATGGACCCAGTAGAGGCGGGCACAAAAGGAACCTCAGAAATATTTTTCGCGATTATTTCAACTACGGTTACACTTGCTGCAGTTTTCCTTCCCATAATGTTCCTTAAAGGAATTACCGGAAGTTTATTCGTTGAATTCGGTGTAGTTATTGCAGGTTCTATTCTCATTTCAGCTTTTGTGGCATTAACTCTCACACCAATGTTAAGCTCACGAATGTTAAAATCTAAAGAAAAGCATAGCTGGTTCTATATTAAAACTGAACCATTCTTTACCGGAATGGAAGCATTGTATAAAAACTCCTTAGATTCATTCATGGCAAAGAAGTGGATGACCCCTTTAATCATGATTGCAGCATTGGCTCTGATTTATTTAGTCGGAAGCAGCCTTCAATCTGAATTAGCTCCAATAGAAGATCGAGGCGAAATTAGGATTCAATCAACGATGCCAGAAGGTACTTCATTTGAAGCAATGGACAGATACATAACCGAGCTCACGACCGCAGTACAAAAATCTGTTAAGGAAAATGAAGCAATTATTTCTGTTACCGCTGGCGGTGGAGGTTCCAACTCTGCAAATAGCGGTTTTGTAAGATTAATCCTTAGCGACGCAGACAAAAGAGAAAGAAGCCAGCAAGAAGTTGCTGATCAATTAACCGGATTAATAAAAAGGTACAATGATGCAAGATCATTTGTTGTACAAAGTCAATCGATATCTACTCGCCGTGGAGGTTTACCGGTTCAGTATGTAATTCAAGCTGCCAATTTTGAAAAACTAAGGAAAATTATTCCTATCTTTCTGGAAAATGCACAAGAAGATCCAACATTTGCCAATGTGGATGTAGATCTTAAATTCAATAAGCCCGAGATTGCTGTTGAAATTAATAGAACTAAAGCAAGAGAACTTGGCGTTTCAGCTTTAGATATTGCACAGACGCTTCAATTAGCTTATAGCGGACAGCGATTTGGATTCTACATAATGAATGGAAAACAGTATCAAGTTATAGGACAGGTATATAAAGAAAATCGTAACAAACCTGTTGATTTAACTTCAATACATGTGCGAAATAAGGATGGTCAACTAATCCAGCTAGACAACTTAGTAACTCTAACTGAGAAAAGCAGTCCGCCGCAGTTATACAGATTTAATAGATATGTAAGCGCGACATTTTCCGCGAGTCTTGCTCCAGGTAAGACAATTGGTGATGGAATAAAAGCTATGGATAATATCGCAAAAAAAGTTCTTGACGAAAGTTTTTCCACGGCATTGCAAGGAGCTTCTAAAGATTTTGTCGAAAGTTCATCTAGTTTGTTATTCACATTTCTTTTAGCGTTAGTATTAATTTATTTAACTCTTGCTGCCCAGTTTGAAAGTTTCCGGGATCCGCTAATAATAATGTTTACGGTTCCATTAGCAATTGCAGGAGCAATTTTATCTCTATGGTATTTTAATCAAACCCTAAACATCTTCAGCCAAATCGGTCAGATTATGTTAATTGGATTAGTTACAAAAAATGGAATTCTGATTGTTGAATTTGCTAACCAAAAGAAAGCTCAAGGAATGGATGTAGTTAATGCCGTTAAAGAAGCTGCAAGGCTTCGCTTACGTCCGATTTTAATGACTAGTTTATCGACCATACTTGGGACTCTGCCGATTGCTTTAGCCCTTGGAGCTGGCAGTGAAAGTCGTGCATCAATGGGTATAGCGGTTATTGGAGGTTTAATTTTCTCAACAATATTAACGCTATTCGTAATTCCGGTTATTTACACTTATCTTTCTGAAAAAACAAAATTAGTTAGCAATGTAACTGCCGATAAAATTGATGAAGCTGAACTTGTGATAAAATAATATTGCTGGAAAACAAGTATTATGTAGTTAAATATCATCTTCCTCAACTTCATTGTTCAATTTATTCATAGTATCTCTAAGAACGCCTAAGGAGCGTTGACTTAATAAATCAATTTTAACTAACCCTAAATCTTCAACTCCATGCATATCCGGCTGAGTAATTATTAAACCTAAACCTTTGTTTTTAGCATATTCAAGCGCTGTATAATTTGTAATTGGTTTAGGTGCAATCACAATTCCGCCTGGATGGATACTAAGATGGCGAGGGTAATTTGCAATTTTTGCAGCGATTTGAACAATTGATTTCCACGGCTCCACATTTAATTTTAAATTTTTTGCCTCTGGAAAAATTTGGGTAATATTTGGTAGATTTTCAGCGCTGGTCCATGGAATAAATTTACTGTACTTGGAAATCTCTTCATTTGAAATTCCAAATGCTTTTGCAACTTCCCTAAAAGCTGAACGAGCCCGAAATGTAACATGTGTTGAAATCATTGCAACATTTTCGTAACCATATTTTTCAAAAACATATTTAACTATTTCGTCACGTTCCTTCCACGAGAAATCGATATCTACATCAGGAGGTGAGCTTCTCCCTTTATTTAAGAATCTTTCAAAATAAAGATTATATTTCAAAGGGTCTACATTTGTTAACCCTAAACAGTAGGAGACTAAGCTATTAGCAGCAGATCCTCTGCCAATTATCATCATACCGCGTCGTTTTGCTTCATTCACAATATCCCACACAACAATAAAATAGTCTGTATAATTAAGTTCCTCAATAACACTTAATTCCTTTTCCATCCTCGTAGTTTCTAATTCGGTGATGGTTTTATAGCGTGTCTCAAGTCCTTTGTAGGCGATTTTCCGTAAAAAGGAAGATGAAGTTTCATGATTTGGAATTTGAGATATTGGAAATTTATACTCACCTAACTGCAAATCCACATTACATGTACTGACTATATGGTTAACATTATTAAATACTTCAGGTATTTTTTCCCACGTTTTATCTATTTCATTTGGGTTTTTAAAATAACATTCTGGATCAGCAACATCCTCTGCTGCAAGATTCTCCAAATTCTTATTCAACTTAATAGCCGTAAGAATTTTATGTGTTAGGTAATCTTCTTTGTCCAAAAAATATATTGGATTTGTTAAAATTAAATTTCTTTTGAGGGTTTGAGCTAATTCATATAGGTTTCTATTTACTTTTTTTTGAGATTTTAGAGCAGTCAGTTCCACAAAAACATTGTCGCGGGTAGATAACCTTAGAAATTTAATTGACTTTGATATTACCAGCAGATTAGTAAATGTATCATTTAAAATTTTTACTAGAGAAAAATGGTCATTCAAATGCCTCAGAGTAATGATTTTACACAGCTCGGAATAGCCAGCATTATTTTTTGCAATAACCAGACAATTAACATCACTTTCGTTTGGATCATCCAAATATGCGCCAACGATGGGTTTGATTCCGCTTTCAATTGCCTTCTTAGCGAATGGAATTAAACCGTACATTGCATTAGTATCCGTAAGTGCTAAGGAACTTAAATTAAATTCTTTAGCCCTGTTAATTAGAGAATCTAATGATGCTGCACCTTGAAGTAAAGAATAATTTGAATGAACGTGCAATGGAATCATTTTTAATTGCCAAATTCGAATAAAAACAATGACCTTTAATTAAAAAGCAAAAAATAATTTGATAGCAGAGTTATTTTATTTTTAATGCTTTAGAGGCGATATCAGTTCTGAAATAGATATCGGTGAATTTTATTTTCTGAATAGCTCGATAGGCTTTTTGTTGAGCGGCTAAAATATCATTATTGCTTAAAACGGATGTAACACCCAAAACACGCCCTCCATTTGTTACTAAACGATTTGCTTGCAATTTAGTTCCAGAATGGAATATTACAATTTCAGGATCCTCAATTTCTTCGATGCCGGAAATTCTATAACCAGTATAGTATGTATCGGGATAACCTTTTGATGCTGCAATTATGCAAACAGAAGAACCTCCGTTGTATTGAATCGAATCTCTTGAGAGTGATCCTATGGCTGCAGAATAAAGTAAATCTAAAAAGTCGCCGTTAAGCAAAGGAAGTACTGCTTGTGTTTCTGGATCACCAAATCGGCAATTAAACTCAACAACTTTTGGCCCATCGCTTGTCAGCATTAAACCACAATACAGGCAGCCTGTAAACACACATCCCTCATTCTTTAATGCATTTAGTGTTGGAACAATTATTTCCTTTTCAACTTGTTCAATTATTTTTTTAGTTACGATTGGCGCAGGAGAATATGCACCCATTCCACCAGTGTTTTTTCCTGTATCATTATCCCCTATCCGCTTATGATCTTGTGCTGATGGAAGAAGGAAATATTTTTCACCATCTGTAATTGCAAATATTGAAGCTTCTTCACCGACAAGAAAATCTTCAATAACTATTTTATCTCCAGATTTACCAAAGATTTTATCCTTAAAAATACTATCCAACGCCGCCTGTGCAAGTCCAAACGAATCGCAAATAATCACCCCTTTACCGGCAGCTAAACCATCAGCTTTTATCACTTTTGGATATGATGCCGTCTGCAAAAATTCTATAGCTGCATTATACTGAGTTGAATTGAACTCAATGTAATCTGCTGTTGGGATACCATACTTTTTCATTAATCCCTTAGCAAAGGTTTTTTCAGATTCAATTCTTGCAGCACTTAAACTTGGGCCAAACACTTTAACAGAATTTGCACGCAGGACATCACTCAAGCCGTTAACAAGTGGATTTTCTGGACCAATTACAACTAAGTCGATTTGCATCTTTTTGCAAAATTCTAAAATAGCTTGGTTATCATTTATATTTAGATCTACATTTGTTCCAAGTTTGGCTGTTCCAGGATTTCCAGGAATGATGAACAAGTTTTCAAGATTTTTACTATCAATTAATTTATACGCAATAGCATGCTCACGTCCGCCTGAACCAATTAAGGCTACTTTCATATAACAACTTCTTTAATTAATAGTTGAAACTGTTTTATTAATATTCCAGTAAGATAGTCTCTGCGATGTTTTTCAATGAAGTCCTTGTCAGGAACTGGTAATCGCTTATTAAGATACAAATCATAAGTCTTTAGAATAATGCCCTTGATTTGCTCAATATTTTCTGGTTCAGTAATAAAGGAAGCACCATAATCTGCCGCGGCAAGTTTTGCAGCACCTTCAGGTACACAAGCTATAACCGGTTTTCCTGATCCAAAATATTCGAACATTTTCCCAGGCAGTATTGCATCAATATTTCTTTTTCTTCCAATCATAAGCCATAATATATCACTCGACATTACCTTACCAACTGCTTCATCATGATTCATATAGCCAAAATCCTTAACAAATTCCTGCAGCTTCAATTCTTTAATTAAATTTTGATTTTCTTTTCTTAAATAACCCACAAAATGCAACTCAATCTTGGAAGCGATGTCGGGGCGTTCAATTGTAAGCTGCTTAAATGCCTTTAAAAAATATTTGGGAGTATTATAAGCTAAGAATACCCCAGAATAAGTGATTATCATTTTGTCGGTAGTTTTTGGAACAACTTTAATGTTTTTAAAATCGGTTTCATCAAATCCATGAGGAATGATTACTACATCATCAAAAGTCAGAAATTTAAAATAATTGATAAGTTTTTCTTTGATTTTTCTATTTGTTACAACCACCTTATCTGCAGCTTTAAGAGATGTATATTCCATTCTTTTGTGGATTAAGGAATGGAAAGGTGTTGGATAAATTGCAAAATAACTTTTGTACCACAGATCCCGATAATCAAATACTAAAGGGATATCAAATTTCTTTTTAAGTTCTGCGGCCATTTTGAAAGAAGAAAATGGTGGGGCTGAAACAAAAATTACATCAAATTTTTCTTTCGTAAGAACTTGTGAAGCCACTTCAAATGCCTTTTTAGCCCATGCACGTTTGTTATCCGGAATAAATATAGCTTGATTAAGTAGGCTCAGAACTTTTCGTATTTTTTCGTTAGGCATTTTAACAGTTCCAAATTTTGATAGAACTGCATTTGGGTCAAACGAACTAGTTCGAATCACTCTAATGTTCAAAGAATTTAATTCGTTCAAAAGAGATTTGTCATGAGCATAATATGCGATGTTTCCTGTTGTAATAACAGTTGGCTGCCAATTGTAATTTGGCATAAATTTGACAAATTTTAATGTCCTCTGAACACCACTTAAACCAAGTGGCGGGAAATAATATGCGATTACTAATACTTTGAACATGCTAAATCATAAAAAGTTAATAAAATCCACCCGCATATTTATACTTTAGGTGTATAATAATTGGGTGGCTCGGTAGTTATAATAACATCGTGCGGATGACTTTCTTTTAATCCTGCTAAAGTTATCCTAACAAATCTTCCTTTTGTTTTTAATTGATTAATATTCTTAGTACCGCAATACCCCATTGCAGCTCTTAAGCCTCCAACTAATTGAAATATTGTGTCGGAAAGTGGTCCTTTAAATGGTACTCTTCCTTCAATACCCTCAGGTACTAACTTCGCTATATCATCTTCGGCATCCTGAAAGTATCTATCTTTGCTACCTTTTTTCATAGCTGATATAGATCCCATACCGCGATATATTTTAAAGCTCCGGCCTTCAAATAATACTTTTTCGCCTGGACTTTCTTCTACTCCAGCAAACATGCCGCCTATCATAACTGAATCTGCTCCCGATGCAATTGCTTTCGGGACATCTCCAGTTTGCTTGATACCACCATCAGCAATTATGGGAATTCCCTTTTTCTTCGCCGCTCTATACACTTCACTAATAGCGGTTATTTGAGGAACTCCTATTCCTGCTATAACCCTTGTTGTACAAATCGAACCGGGTCCCACCCCAACTTTTATAGCGTCAACTCCACAATTTAAAAGATCAAGCGTAGCGGTGTAAGTTCCTATATTACCAGCAATTAGTTGTTCATATTTAAATTTTCTTCTAATCTCTTTTACTTTTTTAAGGACTCCTTCTGAATGACCATGTGCTGTATCTATGACAATCACATCGACGCCAGCTTTTGTCAATTCAGCCATTCTATCTAAAGAATCACTGGTAACTCCAATGGCAGCTCCAACCCTCAAGCGCCCATGCTCGTCCTTGCATGCGTTGGGATGCCTGCGTTTCTTTTGTATATCTTTAAAGGTAATCAAACCTTTTAATATACCAGTAGAGTCGACAACTGGTAATTTTTCAATTTTAAATTTTTCAAGAATTTTTTCGGCTTTTTCTAAGGTGGTACCTTGAGGTGCAGTTATTAAATTATCCCGAGTCATTAAATCTTTAACTTTTAGCTTTTTGTTAGGTTCAAAGCGTAAGTCTCTATTAGTAATTATTCCAACCAATTTATGTTTTTCATCAATCACTGGAATACCAGAAACACTATATTTCTTCATAATACTCAAAGCATCACCTATCGAATCATCAGGTTTAAGAGTAATAGGGTCTCTTATCATACCACTCTCAGATCTCTTCACCTTATCAACTTCTTCGCATTGTTCCTCAATGCTCATATTCTTGTGCAAAATTCCTATTCCTCCTTCTCGAGCAATTGCAATGGCCATGGCTGATTCGGTTACAGTATCCATGGCAGCAGAAATGAACGGAATATTCAACTTAATGTCATTAGTCAAGCAGGTAGTTAAGTCTACCTCTCTAGGGAGGACTGATGATTTCGCTGGTACTAAAAGTACGTCATCAAAAGTAAGAGCTTCCTTTATTGTGGCCATATCTCCTCTCATTTAAAATATTGTTACTCAAATGCAGGTATTCCTGTTATATCTTCACCAATAATTAATGTGTGCATTTCATGAGTTCCTTCATAAGTTCTAACTGATTCTAAATTAGCCATATGCCGCATTACAGGATACTCATCCAATATACCATTTGCTCCAAGAATTTCCCTGGCAATTTTAGCAATGTCGGAGGCTTTTTCACAATTATTTCTTTTAGCCAAGGAAACTTGAGTATGTTTTAGAGTGCCGTTATCTTTTAATCTTCCAAGCTGCAGGTTTAGTAATTGAGCTTTGGTTATTTCAGTAACCATAAAAACCAATTTATCTTGCGTTAGTTGATAGGAAGCAATGGGTTTGCCGAATTGAATCCGAGTTTTTGCATAGTTTAATGCTGCATCATAACATGCCATCATTGAACCGACTACACCCCATGCAATTCCATATCTTGCCTGATTGAGACACATCAATGCACTCTTTAATCCGTCGGTTTTTGGGAGAAGATTACTCTCTGGAATAAACACATTGTCAAAGATTAATTCAGAAGTAACAGATGCGCGAAGAGAATGTTTCCCTTTCATTTCTGGAGCTGAAAATCCTTTAGTTCCCTTCTCCACAATAAAACCTCTTATCTTTCCATCAGATTTTGCCCAAACGATGCAAATATCAGCAATAGTCCCATTCGTAATCCACATTTTTGTTCCATTCAAGATGTAACCATCTTGTACTTTTTCGACTTTTGTAATTAGATCTCCTGGATTCGACCCAAAATCAGGTTCAGTTAATCCGAAACATCCTATTTTTTCACCCTTAGCTAATAACGGCAGCCATTGTCGTTTTTGCTCGTCGGTACCAAATGTAAAGATGGGATACATAACTAGAGAACTTTGAACTGATACAAAACTTCTAACTCCACTGTCACCCCTCTCAAGTTCTTGCATTATAAGTCCATATGATACGTTATTAAGTTCAGCGCAGTTGTACATTTGAGGAAATGTAACTCCAAACAAACCTAATTCAGCCATTTTAGTAATTAAAGCTTCAGGAAACTTTCCTTCGCGATTGGCTTTCTCAATTATTGGGATTATCTCTGCCGAGGTAAAATCCCTTACAGAATTACGAATCATTATCTCCTCTTCTGAGAGAAGGGATTCAATATTAAAATAATCTATACCATTAAATTTGTGCATTATCTGAAGAATGATTTCGTTAATAATCTTTAAATCAAATTTAGTTGATTGAATCTAATCATACAACAAACTGATTTTACAAATTTAACCCTGTTAATAGTATCTAATATTTATTAAGTCAACTTTTATTTTTAATTCAAACCAGGTTGTATTATCTTTGTATCAATTATCTGGCAATAGTTTTTCAGCTATGGAGAGGTGGGTGAGTGGCTGAAACCAACGGTTTGCTAAACCGTCGTACGGGTTAAACTGTACCGCGAGTTCGAATCTCGCCCTCTCCGCTCCGATTTTATACCTATCTATTAATTATTGATGTATCCCATACTTTTTAAGATTGGCCCGCTAAATGTTTACAGCTACGGAGTCCTACTTGTAATTGCTTTCATAGTTGGATATTATTTTTTTTGGGCGGAGACAAGACGAAAAAAACTAGATAGAAATATTGCTGGGGATATAACTGTTATTGCTGTATTCTGCGGAATTATTGGCAGTAAACTTCTGTATATACTTGAAAATTTAAACTTGTTCTTAACAAATCCATTTCAAATTGCTTTGTCCCCAAATGGATTTACTTACTTTGGCGGTTTAATATTAGCCTTTTTTTGCAGTTGGATTTACATAAGAAAAAGAAAATTTAATTTTTTAGAAGCTGCAGATGCTGTTGGCCCGTCACTAATTATTGCTTATGGAATTGGACGAATAGGTTGCCACCTTTCCGGAGATGGTGACTATGGAATACCAACTTCTTTACCTTGGGGCACTAATTATGAAAATGGGATTGTTCCACCAAGCCGTTTGTTCAATGGAACTGATTATGCCTTAATTTTCCCCAACCAAATATTTCCAGATAATACGCCTCTTCATCCAACCCCAATTTATGAATTCATTTCCTCCTTCATAATATTTCTTATTCTTTGGAAATTTAGAAAAGCTAATTGGACTAATGGAAAATTGACAATGCTTTATTTAATACTATCGTCAATAGCAAGATTTTTTATTGAATTTTTTAGAATTAATCCAAAAATATTTTTAGGATTCTCGGAGGCTCAAATAATTTCTTCCTTAATTCTAACAATAGGTCTTTTAGGCTTTATCTACTTGTCAAAAACAAAAGTTTCTATTCTGTAAAAAAGAATGCTTAATATGATTTCCATCGGATTTCATATTTACCCGACCCAGTTTCTAGAATCGTATATTTTTCGAATTGTTGAATTTTTGAATGTTTAGTATTTACTTCGTATTCCTTCGAAGGTATTGTTATAATGGCTTGTGTATTGAAAGGAACAGCCACATTCAAAAAGACAAAGTTTTCTTTTTTATTCCAGCTGACTTTTATAACGCCATAAATTGATTTGAATGAGACTTTAAGACTCATTAAATCATCAGGTATGAAAAGGCTAACTTTGAATTTTTTAAATCCAGGCTCAACAGCTTGTATTCCTGCAAGATTAGTAAACAACCACTCTCCAATACAACCAAGAGAACAATGATTAAAAGAATTCATTGTCGGATCAAAAAAGCCAGATTTTGGATGATAACTATCCCATCTCTCCCACAGTGTAGTCGCACCAAGATTGATAAAGTTAAACCATGATGGAAATTCATCATTTGTAATAATTTTCCATGCTATATCATTCCTGCCAAAGGATGTTAAAACCTGCAGTATAAATGAAAGTCCTAAAAACCCCGTTGAAACATGGTAATCAGAATCAATAATGCTTTGAATTAAAAAAGAGATTGCTTTTTCTCTCTCTTCTTTTTCAAGTAAGTTAAAATTCAGACACAACACTGCTGCAGTTTGTGTTTGATCTTTTATATAACCGTTGGCGTTAATAAAAGTTCTTCTGAAGATGTCTTTAATTTTATTAAATAATGTGTCATAATATTCTGTATCGGATTTAAATTCAAGAATATCAGCCATGATACTCATCAGATAACAATCGTAGGCGAAATAAGCTGTGGCAATCAAGCTCTTCGAAGTATCATCACCTCGATATAACCAATCTCCATAACCTGTATTCGGCAGAATATAATTTTGTGAGTTTGCCTCAAGCGAATGAATGAACTTTTTCATTTGAGTGTACAATTCACTCAATAATGCCTTATCGTTATAGTGGCCATTAAATAAATATGGTGTTATGATTCCAGCATCAGCCCAGCCAGCTGAATTAAAATACACGGGACCAACGCCTAAATCAACAAAAGGTACAAATGGCGGTAATGAACCATCCTCATTTTGAGCTCTAAATAAATCTCTCAACCATTTGGTATAAAATGCACTGACATCATAATTATATGCAGAAGTGGAGAAAAAACTAACTGCATCACCCAACCACCCTAATCTTTCATCTCGCTGAGGACAATCAGTTGGAATGTCTATATAATTCGATCTCTGATTCCAAAGGATACAACTAAACAATTTATTTAGTTTTTCATCAGATGATGTAAAATATCCAGTTTGTTCTGTCAATGAATGTATTGAAATCCCAACAGCTGTTTCGTATTCAACCTCATCAAGTCCGGTAATTTCGACATACCTAAATCCATGATATGTAAAAGTTGGCTGCCAAATTTCTTGAGTATCACCTCTTGAATAATAAATATCCTGAGCTCTTGCCATCCTAAGATTATCAGTATAAATTGAACCATCGGAATTAAGCATTTCAGCAAAACGTAAAATGATTTTTCTTCTTCCAACATCAAATAATTTTAATCTTACAAAACCGGCAAAGTTTTGACCAAAATCTATGATAAATTTTTTATCACAGATTCGTTTGATGTGTTGAGCTGAAAGTTCATATCTATTTCTTATTGTTTCGGCACAGTAAGAAATCATTTTCGGATTGATATCCTTTTTAATAATAACGGGACAAAAATTTGCAGTTGTTGAGTTTGATTCCCAGCTTTCAAGCAACCATTCGTAATTTGAATCGTAAACCTCTCCCATTAAAATATCAGCTTCACGAATGGGCCCTTCCGATGAAGTCCAGCTTTCATTAGTATAAATTATTTTATTTGTACCATCATCATAGTCAATCATCAATTGAATTTTTATGGAAGGAATTTTTCCATAGTAACCTCTTCCCTTTTCCCATCCGCAATATCCCGAGTAATATCCGTCGGCAAGTATAACATTGATCAGATTTTCGCTTTCAGATTTTAGAATATCAGTTACTTCGTAGGAATTGTAATACACGGTAGCATTAAAATCACTCCAGCCCGGCCTTAGTAAATCGTTGCTCACATCTTTTTCATTTATTCGTAAATGATACAATCCCAGTGCAGAGGCATAAACAAAGGCGCGAGCTATTTTTTTATCAAGCTTAAAACTATGTCTAAAATATGCTGCTGGATTAAATTTTAAGTCTGGATCTGGCAGCCGCCAAGGTTTTTCACCTGCTAATGCAATCACTTTTGCATTTAATTTAGAATTGTTGGATGATTCAATTGCTGCTTGCCAACTTTCATCGGTTACAATATTAATTGAACTTCCTGAAGAAAAGTACATTTCCATTTTCATGATGAAACCAGGTTTTTCAACATATGAGTTTGAACAAATTACCATAATTTGATTTGGA
>JACAFC010000271.1 GCA_013388515.1 Ignavibacteriaceae bacterium
CTCTGGTTCCGGCATCAAACTCTGCGTTTCTCTTTTGCTTCTTGAGCTCGATTCCTTTTGCACAGGTCGTCGAAATTCAGGGCACGGCAGAGAAGACCCCGTTTGACCAGGAAACCCTGCTGGGTTTGGTTGCCTTGGCCCGGCAGGGGATTGAACAACTCCTGGCGCAACAGGCTGAACTTTTGACCCGGTTATAAGATGATCCCAAAGCTTAATAAATCCAAACGTGTTGCGTATTGTGTTGCGCGTAATAATGAACAGACCACGTAATCTATCTGGGCAGCAAAGACCGAGGCGGCGGAATCTGCGGAAGTTGAGGGAGTGAATTTGGTATCTGCCATCCTGATAATTATTTTGCTGACGATAGCTAACGGAATATTTGCTATGTCTGAGGCGGCGGTCATTTCGGCGCGTAAGGCCAAACTGCAACAGCAGGCTAACGCGGGCGATGCACGAGCGCGGGCGGCGCTGGCCTTAGCCGATAATCCCAACCGTTTTCTATCAACGGTGCAGGTGGG
Source organism: Ignavibacteriaceae bacterium (assembly GCA_013388515.1). GTDB lineage: Bacteria > Bacteroidota > Ignavibacteria > Ignavibacteriales > Ignavibacteriaceae > XYD12-FULL-36-8. The sequence goes on from JACAFC010000271.1 coordinate 519, forward strand.
GATTACCCTTATCGGCATCCTGGCCGGCGCGTTTGGCGAGGCGACTCTAGCTGATGACCTGGAAACCGGGCTGGAGCGTGTACCCTGGCTGGCGCCGTACAGCCGGGCGATTAGCCTGGGTATTATGGTCGTCGTCCTGACCTATCTCTCGCTCATCATCGGCGAACTGGTGCCAAAACGTTTGGCTCTCCGTAACCCTGAATCCATTGCCGGATTGGTAGCGGCGCCTATGAACTTCTTGTCCGCCGTGGTTAATCCAGCAGTCCATGTCTTAAGCGTTTCGACCGAGGCCATCCTGCGCCTGTTAGGGGTCCAGCCCTCAACTGCCCCGCCTGTAACTGAAGAAGAGATCAGGGTTTTGATTCAACAAGGTACGCAGGCCGGGATTTTTGAAGTAGCCGAACAGGATATGGTTGAGGCGGTATTCCGGCTAAACGATCAGCGGGCCTTTGATTTGATGACCCCGCGCCCAGAAATTATCTGGCTCGACCTGAACGACTCGCCCCAGGAGATAATAGCAAAAATAACTGAGAGTGGTTATTCACGGTTTCCAGTTTGTCACGGCAGTCTCGACAACGTCTTGGGCGTTGTTCGAGCCAAAGATTTGTTGGCTCGCAGTCTGGCCGGTGAGCCGCTTGATTTAAGGGGAGCGATGCGCTCGCCCATCTTTGTGCCCGAAAGTGCTCTGGCTTTCCAGGTACTAGAGTTGTTCAGAGGCAGCCAACCCCATTTGGCCCTGGTGATTGATGAATATGGCGGCACGCAGGGCTTGATTACGCTTCATGATATTTTGGAAGCGATTGTCGGGGAGGTCGAGGTAACCGAGCCGCAAGCCGTTCAGCGCCAGGACGGCTCATGGCTGTTGGATGGGGCGTTGGCAGTGGAGGAATTCAAGGAAATTTTTGATCTTGGTCCCTTGCCGGAAGAGGAGCGTGATTACTATCAAACGCTGGGAGGCTTTGTGATGATGTTGCTGGGGCGTGTGCCAACAGCCGGTGACCATTTTCAATGGGCCGGGCTGCGCTTTGAAGTGATGGATATGGACGGTAAGCGCGTAGATAAAGTACTGGTTGTACCGGCCAGCGGGCAAACTTTGCCTGAAAAATTATAAACTGAGGAATTAATGATGGAAGCAAATTACAATATCCCTTACGAAACTCTGATCAGCGAACACGATTTGCAAAACCGAATCAAAGAATTAGGCCGGCAAATTTCGACCGATTACGCCGGTCAGGATTTGTTATTACTATGCATTTTGAAAGGGGGCGTCTTGTTTCTGACCGATTTGATGCGCCAGCTCTCGATTCCCCATGAGATTGATTTTCTGGCCGTATCCAGCTACGGCAAAGAAGTCCGCGAGTCGACCGGGGTGGTGCGTATCTTGAAGGATTTGGATGAGCCGATTGCCGGGCGCAATGTATTGATTGTGGAAGATATTGTGGATACGGGCCACACCCTAACTTACATTACCAATATTTTGCGGGCCAGGCAGCCGGGCAGCCTGAAAATCTGCACCCTGCTCGACAAAAAAGAGCGCCGCCAGGTGAATATTCCGGTAGATTACATCGGTTTCACCATCCCTGATAAGTTTGTCTTTGGCTATGGCCTGGATTTGGATGAGAAGCTGCGCAACTTACCCTTTATCGCCGTGGCGACGCAATAGCCTTACCTCGAAGCTAGGGTGCTTTCTACGGCCAGGCCGACTCATAAGCCGCAATAATCCGATCCGCCATTTGATCGAAGGCTTCGTCAACTTGCCGTCTGGCTGGGTCGGCGTCATACCAGCCGATAACTTCCTCAGCGCCGCGAACATAGGGGATGGTCACCGCGAAGTCCGGCACAACCCGTTTTATCTTGGTGTTGTCAAAAATCACGCTGTGGCTTTTGTCGCCCAGGAGACCCGCTCCCCAGTTCGGATCGAAAGCGGCAATAAAATCTGAGGGAATGTGAACCAACCGGGCTTCAGCGCCGGCTGCCCTGGCCACTATTTCAAAAATCTGGTTCCAGGTCAATAACTCGTCTGAGGTGATATGGAAGGCCTCGCCAACGGCGTGATTGTTCCCCAACAGGCCGACAAATCCTTTAGCAAAATCGCGGTGATGGGTCAAGGTCCACAACGACGTGCCGTCGCCATGAACAATGACCTTTTTACCTTTACGCATGCGGTCAACCACGGTATAGCCCCCGGTAAAGGGCAGCATGGTTTTATCATAGGTATGCGAGGGGCGGACGATGGTCATGGGGAATTTTTCCTGGCGGTAAGCCTGCACCAATCTTTCTTCACAGGCAATCTTGGCCCGGGAGTACTCCCAATAAGGGTTGTCCAGCGGGGTAGATTCGGTGATGGGCAGGTTGACCGGCGGCGTCTGATAGACTGAAGCGGAACTGATAAAGATGTACTGGCGGGTGCGGCCCCGGAAGAGATCGAGGTCCAGCTCGATATGCTCCGGCGTGAAGGCGATCCAATCGACCACCGCATCAAAGGTCAAATCTCCTAAAGCCTGGCTGGCCGATCCTTTGTCGCGAATGTCGCCTTGCAAGATGCGGGCCACCGGGGGCGCCGGCCTGGCCGAGGTTTGGCCCCGATTTAACAGGTAAAGCTCGAGGCCGCGCTCTACAGCCAACTGGGCGCAGGCCGAGCTAATCTTGCCTGTGCCGCCAATGAATAAAACTTTCATTGTTCTCCCTCTCTGATAAGCTTGATAAGCTATATAATGTAGACGATAGTCACAGACTTTGTTAGTAGACACTCGTCCGTATGAGCTTTGACAACCCTTTAAAGTTTGTATTGTTCAGTTGTTGGGTTAGAACAGATGTCAACAGCAAGAGGCAGCACAACCGTAAAGGTACTGCCCTGCCCGATTTCGCTCTCCAGGATAACCTGACCGCCCAGAAGGTCGGTCAGATGCTTAACAATGGACAGCCCCAGGCCGGTGCCGCCATGTTCACGCGTGATTGACCCATCTACCTGCCGGAAGGGTTCAAAGATATACTGCTGGGCCTCTTTCGGGATGCCGAGACCCGTATCAGTAACTTCCATCGCCCAGTGCTCGGCATCGGGACAGTAAAGGCGTGTCCGGATCGTGCCGGTTCGGGTGAATTTGATCGCGTTGCCGATAAGGTTAATGAGGATTTGGCGTAAACGGGCTTCGTCGCCGGACAAGGTGGCAGGCAGGTCGGGGGCAAGGGTGGTGATAAAGCCTAACCCTTTGTTGTGAGCCAAGATGGCCATCTGCCCTTCAACCTTGCGGAGCAGCTCGTGCGGCGCAAAAGGTTCAATTCGCAGCTTGACGGCGCGGGCGTCAAGCTGAATCTGGTCCAGCAGCTCATTCACCAAGCCGGTTAGGCCGTTTGTGCTGTCAATGATTTCGCCGACAGCTTTCTGCTGCCACTCATCTAGCTGACTATGGGAGCCATAGCGAAGCATCTCGGCGTAGCCGAGGATGATGCCCAGTGGTGTCCGTAATTCGTGGCTCACCCGCGACATCAGTTCACTTTTCAGACGGCTGGCTTCCAAAGCCTGATCGCGGGCCAACGCCAGCGCCGTCTCCACCTGTTTCCGTTCGGTAATATTTCTAAGGATAACCACCCGGCCAATAACAATATCTCGCCGGTTTTTTAACGGCGAGAGACGAAGTTCGTAATACTCTCCGTCCGCCTCGATCTCGTCCCGGGCGTCGGTAACATGGCGATAACGCTCAACCAAATCAGGTCGGGCTCCAAAAACCTCGGCGGCGCTCCGGCCAATTGCCTGCGACGCTGGCACCCCAATCATCTGTTGGGCGGCGGGGTTGATATCAACGACCTGGGCCTGCATGTCAAGCACGATCATGCCATCACTCATGCTCTCCACAACGGTTTCACGGGCTACCGGCGCAAGATTGAGCAAACGGAAACGAAAAAGGCTCCAGGCCAGCATCAGGCCGGTAACGGTAAAGGCCAAAGGGGTTAAATCAAGATCGGGAATGGGATTGAGGCCAAAGATGGAAACGGCATTGCCCAGCCAGGGGGTGGCCAGCGCCAGCAGCAAACCGGTCATCTGCCCCTGGTACAGGTGGGGCCGGTGGAGCAACGCCTGGACAATCAGGATTGCGCCAAGCAAAAGTAGCAGGTAGGAATAGGCAGTGTGAACCCAAAACCAGGGTCCAAAAGCGACCTTCAGGGCCAGGAACGGGCCTGCGGCCACCACCTGTTCCTGACTCCAGACCAGGTTATGGACACCATTGGTCATGGCCAGGATGAAGGTGAGCAACGGGACGATGGACAGTAATACCAGCCGCCGGGGCGTGAGCCATGTTTCCCGGCCCGTGTATTCGACAGCGAGGGTGAACCAGGCCAGCGGCGCAAGTACAACCCCCAGATATTTCCCGCTCGCCCAGAAAACTTTGAGGGATAAGTTGGCCCCGCTTAACAGTTCCAGGGTGTAGCCCGCACTCCAAATGCACAGCGCCACCATCATGAGCGCAAATGATTTAGCGCCCGGGGTCCGGCGATGCCGCCAGGCATAAAAAGCGAGGATGCCTGGAGTCAAAACGGCGATGATCAGGGGGAGTACGTAAGGCAGGTACTGAAAAGGCGGCACAGATCCTCCAGCGAGATTTACACTTCCGGCACTTTGCTCTGAGCCATCCGCTCCTTCACCACCGCAGTCAAACCGATGACCTCACCTTTCTCGGCCAATTCCTTCCAACGGGGATTGCGAATGGGGGGGCACTCCCAGGCTTGCGGGGGCGTGTTGGCCCGCAGGCCCTTGAAGGCGGTCAAGATGCCGCAGTGGTAGCAGTGCTCGCGGCAGTCTACCTTGGTTTCGCCGTGCTGCGCCGAATACCAATCCATGAGCAACCAGCGTTTCTCCACCCCGGCGTTGATGTGATCCCAGGGGAAGATTTCGTCGGCCAGGCGGGGCCGGTGAGCATACCACCAGGGATCGAGGCCGTGTTCGGCAAAGGCTTCGCGCCAGGCCGCCGGGCTGTGCCAGTCACCCCAGGCATCAAATTTGGCCCCCTTCTCCCAGGCGGTCTGGATGACTGCCCCCAGGCGACGGTCGCCGCGGGAAAGGAAGGCTTCCATCAGGCTTTCCTCCGGCTCGTTCCAGTTGAAAATAATGCCGTGCGCTCGGCCAAACTCGTCGCGCATTAAGTCCTGCTTGCGGCGAATATCATCCAGATTAGCCAGGCTGGCCCACTGGAAAGGCGTGTGCGGTTTGGGCACAAAAGTGCTGACCCCGACTCGGACTTTGGCCTTGCCGCCGTGATATTTGCGGCCGATCGCCAGCACACGCTTGGCTAACTTGGCGATAGCAATCACATCTTCGTCGGTTTCGGTAGGCTGGCCAATCATAAAGTAGAGCTTGATCAGCCGCCAGCCCCGGCTGTAAACCTCCTCAGCCGTTTGCAGCAAATCTTCGGTACTGATGTATTTGTTAATGACGTCACGCAGGCGGTCGGTGGCGGCTTCGGGGGCAAAGGTGAAACTGCTCTTGCGGCTGCCCTGCAACATCTCCATCAGATCGGTGTAAAAGGATTCGATGCGCAGGCTGGGCAGTGAGATGTTCAACGCCCGCTGGCCATATTTCTCGGCAATGGTTTTGACCAGCGGCCCGATCTGGGTGTAATCGCTGCTGCTCAGCGAGAGCAGGCCGATCTCCTCGTGGCCGGTTTCGGTCATAATTTTGTCCACCGTTTCAATCAACTCCTGCAGCGAGCGCTCGCGCACCGGGCGAAAGATCATCCCGGCCTGGCAGAAACGGCAGCCCCGGGTGCAGCCGCGTTGAATTTCAATCGAAGCCCGGTTGAAGGTGACATCCACAAAAGGCACCACAAAGCGGGTAACCGGCGGCGGCATCAGGGGAACGATCCGTTTGACAATATGCGGCTCGGCTTCTTCTACCAGCGGCTCGATGTTGGACAGCGTTCCGTCTGCCTCATAGTAGCTCGGCGTGTAAAAGCGGGGCACGTATACGCCGGGGATGCGGGCCAAACGGCGCAGTTGAGCCTCCCGGTCGAGGCGCTGGACCTCGCGCAGGGCCAGGATAATTTCGATGATGACATCCTCGCCTTCGCCCATCACAAAAAAGTCAATAAAATCGGCCATGGGTTCAGGATTGAACACGGCATTGCCGCCAGCGCAGACAAGGGGATAGCCGGTGTCGCGGTCTTCGCTGCGCAAGGGCATGCGGCCCATATCCAGCAGGGTCAGCACGTTGGTGTAAAGCTGCTCGTAGGGTAAGCTAATGCCGATCAGGTCAAAGTCACGCAATTCGCGCTTGCTCTCTAGGGCGTAAATCGGCAGGTCAGCGGCCCGCATTTTGGCTTCCATGTCGGGCCAGGGGACGTAGACTCGTTCGGCCAGTACGTCCTCCCGCTTGTTGAGTAAATCGTACAGGATGGCCAGGCCAAGATTGCTCATGCCCAAATCGTACACATCGGGGAAGGCCAAGGCGACTTTGGCTAAAATCTTGGGATCTGACCAGTCTTTAGCAATGCTGTTGTATTCTCCGCCAATATAGCGGGCGGGCTTTTGGACGGTGGCTAAAATTCGATCAAGTTTACGTTCGTCAATTTGCATTAATTTATTCCCCCTCAGCAAAAGATAACGCCCGGCAACCATGGGCGTCGCGTTGGATATGATAGCACAAAAGAACGAGGTCTCAAACTCCGGGCAGACCTGACAGGTTTTAGAAACCTGTCAGGTCTTTACTTGTCTAGGTTATCATCAGGTGTTATTATCAGTACAGGTTTGTGCTTGGCCCTATCTTTGACTATCACAAATAAAACCAAAAAATTGGCAAATGACCTGGCCCAATTTTAAGCAAAAAAAGCAGACTCTAATAAGACGGTTAATCAATCCCAATTTAAGGTTCTGGATTATTATTCCGTTGTTGATTTTATTTGTTCTCATTGTTTTAGCTTTAGGTTTTTCCTATCTAAGCACGGGCCAAATTCCGCCGACTTTGCTGGTTATTTCTATTATCTCATTCGCCGCTTTCATTGGGCCAGGGTTGTTCGTTACCCGGCATGTCGTTCGGCGGATTGAGAAAATTATCAGGGCCGCCGAGCAGGTGGCCCAGGGGAATCTGGCTGTTCAGATTGAGGACGAAAGTGAGGATGAAATTGGCCAACTGGTGCAATCTTTTAACAATATGGTTAAAAATTTAGATCACCTCCAGCGGAGTGGGGATTTGCTAAGCCGCACGATGTCGCCAGCGGTGCGGCAATCACTGTTGGAAAAGGGGTTGGATTTTCGCGGCATCACCCAGGTGGTCAGTGTGCTCTTTATTGATATCCGGGACTTTACCCGGATTACCGAAAGCCATCATAACACGGAACAGCTTATCTTTTTCTTAAATGATTACTACACCACCATTGCTAACCAGGTCCACAGTGGCGGCGGGATCATCGGCAAATATGCCGGCGATTCTATTCTGGCCTTTTTTGGCGCACCCGCTCCTGAACCAGCCTCAAAATCCTCAACCGCAGCGCTCCTGACGGCGCTGGCTTTGGAAGATGCGATTGAAGAAATGAGTGAGCGATGGGGTGTTTTGGGCCTGCCGCCGATTCAAGTGGGCATGGGCCTGAGTATTGGCCCCGTGGTCGCCGGCCCCATTGGCACGGAGCAGCAATTCGAATACACAATCATTGGCGATGCTGTTAACCTGGCGGCTCGGCTGCAAGCCTTAACCCGCAACGTAGATGGCTACGATATTATTTTGAGCCTGGAGGCGTATGAGGCGCTGGAACAAAGAGTCAAGAATCAAATCCAGGTAGTGAGTTCGACGGCTTACGACGAGATGGATGAGAAAGAACGGGCCAGAAGGCCGGTTCTATTTGTGGATTTGGGTGAGGTTTTGGTCAAAGGTAAACGCGGCCCGGTCCATGTGTACGGCATCCCTGATTATCGTAATGAGCCGGCGGGCCGGCTAACGAGCCGGCGAATTGGACAGCCAGGCAGACACCAGCGCGAACGGGTCCCCAACTAAATCAGACTACAAGAATTGTTCGGAATGTAGGGGCGACCCTCGTGGTCGCCGGTGAGGGACAGGCACAAGGCTATGCCCCTGCTTCATCCCCTCTTAAACATGCCCCACAAAAAGGCCAGCAGGGCCAAAATCATAAACCAGTATCCCATGTTATCGCCACTGTTGCTCGTTTGCCAGTTAACCCCGGCAATCAACAGGCTGGCGGCGACGACCACCCAGGTGAGGCGATGAACGGCTTGTTCCAGGCGTTGAAAGGTTTTCCGGGCATCGGGGGCCAGCGAGGTTTGGACGACCAGGTTGCCCCGCTGGGCTTGAATCAACACGCGATCCAACTCGGCGGGCAGTTTGAGGGCCAACTGGCCCAGGCTGGCAATTTCTTGCAGCCAGCCCCGCCAATTTTGCTGCAGCTCTTCTTTAGCTAACTGCTCGGCAAAAGGGATGGTTTCAGCCCAGGGGTCAAATTCGGGATCGAGGTTAGTGGCCATGCCGGAGAGAATGCCGACCGCGCGCACCACAAAAAGCATGTCCACTTGAAATTGGAAGGGGGCTTCATAAATCACATCCCGGTACTCCCGTACAAAGTAGCGGGCCTCATTCAGGGCGACATCCCGCATCTTGCCCATGCGCACCCCCCAGAAACGCTCAAACATGGCTTCGTGTATTTCTTCCAGCCGTTTTAGATCCGCTCCGGGCAGGAGCACCCCGGCATTGGCATAAGCCTGCACCATTTTATGGGCATCCCGCGTCCCTACGCCAATAGCGTACTCGCGCAGGGCTGCCCGTAGCCGTTCGGGGATCACGGCGACCATCCCAAAATCCACAAAAACGATTTGAAACGGGCGGTCTGGCTGATAAGGCGCGGAATCGTTAGGGCCAAAGCGAGTTCCTGCTTCATCATTCGGGTGGGGTAGGGGCTTGACAAAGACATTGCCAGGGTGGGGGTCGGCGTGGACAAAATTAGTCACAAAGATTTGGCGCATGTAGATGCTGTAAAATTTTTTGGCGACCTGTGACCGGCTGATACCGGCAGCCTCGATGGCGGCCAAATCCCCAATTTTGATGTGACCCACATTTTCCAGGGTCAGGGTGCGGGCAGCGCAGTAATCCCAGTAAACTTTGGGAATGTACACCTGCGGGTCCGTGGCAAAATCTTGGGCAAAGCGTTCGGCGTTTTGCCCTTCGGCCTTCAAATCCAGCTCGTTGCGCGTGACGGTCGTAAATTCCTCGGCCAGCCAATCTAGGTCAACCCGCTTGCTGATGCGCTTGTAAAACTTTAGCCAGCGAATGGCCAGGGCAATCGCGCTCAGATCTGTCTCCACCAGCACGTCAATGCCGGGGCGCAGCGCCTTGACCACCACCTCTTCTCCTGAAGGAAGCCGGGCCAGATGGACCTGGGCCAGCGAGGCCGCTCCAACCGGCTGCGGCGAGAACCAGGTAAATATTTCGGCCAGCGGCCGGCTAAAATCGGCCTCGATCTGGGCTATGACCGCTTCTAACTGTTCGGGAGGCACTTCGTCTTGCAGGCCGGCTAGCTCACGGGTGACTTCGCTGGGCAGGATGTCCACCCGGATGCTCAGGAATTGGCCGAGCTTGATCAATACTCCCCCCATCTCCACCGCCAGGACGCGATAGCGGTGGGCAATCTCCTGCCAGCGGGGCAGGGGTGGGGTGCGCAGCCAATTCAGTCCTGGCCGGTTGAGAATAATATCCCACCAGATGACATGCAGAAAAGCTCTGGCAAAAAACCCGCGCACTTTGCGGTAGCGCTGCCAATCAATTTTGGCGGTGTCAGCTTTGAGGCCCTCGGGATGGAGTATCTGACCGAGTTCACGGTGTAATTCTTGCTGAATTTCTTCTGGGGTCCGTTGGTGGTTGGACACGGGTTTTGATCGCTTTCGTTACAGGTTCTACTGATTATAGTGGCTTTGCGGATTGTTTCCAAAGTTAGGTACCGCCGCGTTATTGGTTCAGTCCCCCAGCCGATTGAAACGTTTGCCCCCAAGTGTGGTATAATCTTACCGTAAACCTCAACATCTCCCTTTACAGTTTAAGGAGTTATCTATGACGAGAAAGAGTTGGTATTGGATCATTGGCCTGGCCCTGGCCGGGCTGCTGGTTTGCGCGGCCTTTGTGGGCCTGGGCTTGTGGGCTGCCAGCACGATGGATCGCACTGACCGTGGCCCGGCTTTTGGCGATGCAGTCGCCATTGTTCGTGTCGAAGGCGTTATCCTGCCCGGCGAAGCCCCTGCGCCGAATCCCTTTAGCGCCGATAGCGGTGGCGCTTTCAGCCAGGAGGTCATCGAAAACCTCAAGAAAGCCGACAAAGATGACAGCGTCAAGGCGGTGATCCTGTTTGTGGACAGTCCAGGCGGCAGTGTCTTTGCTTCCGACGAAATCTACCTGCAAATCAAAGCAATGAACAAACCCATTATTGCGGCGATGGGCAGCCTGGCCGCTTCCGGCGGCTACTACGTCTCCGCTCCAACGCAGGAAATCTGGGCCAGTCCGCACACGCTGACCTGCTCTATTGGCGTCATCAGCCAATTTCTCAACCTGGAGGAATTTGCCGAGGAGTATGGGGTCACGGCGGTCACGGTCAAGAGCGGCAAATTCAAGGATACC
>JACAFC010000059.1 GCA_013388515.1 Ignavibacteriaceae bacterium
AGTTGGTGTAGATGACAACATTGGTAATATCAACACATTCGAACTATTGCAGAACTATCCAAATCCATTTAACCCAAGCACAAGAATTCAATATTCTATTGCTGAACCTGGATTAGTAAGTGTAAAAGTTTTTGATGTACTTGGAAGACAAATAGCTGATTTAGTTAACAGCCAGCAATCAGCAGGAACATATACTGTTGATTTTAACGCACAAAACTTATCAGCAGGCGTATATCTTTATAAGATCGAAAGCGGTTCTTTCCAGGCTACAAAGAAAATGATTCTGCTTAAGTAATGTTGTTTTGTTGAGGGCAGTTGCGAGACACTGCCCTCATTCTTTATTTAAACGTTCTGATTCTTTTAATTTTAGCCCTAAATAAAAGTGGGGTGAAGGTAAAAATTTTTATAGTAAGATTTATGAGTACAATTATGAAACTCAAACAAAAAAAAGGAACAAACTCAAAGTCATCTTTACATCTATTAGTTTTATCACTCCTAGTAAACGTTTTTCTGTCTCAGGTTATATTGGCAGGAACTACCGGAAAGATTTCCGGAAAAGTGCTTGATAAGGAGACTAAAGAACCTGTACTTGGAGCCAATGTTGTTGTACAAGGTACATACTTTGGTGCAGCTACCGATGTTGAAGGTTACTATTATATTAACAATGTAACTCCAGGTAAATACAGTGTTGTTATAAGTGCAATTGGTTACCACAAAGTTACTTTCGAGAATGTGTCGGTCAAGATTGATTTAACCACAAATCTTGATGTTGAATTGACATCGGAGGCAATAACTTTAGGTGAAGTTGTTGTTCAAGCATCGGCTCCGCTTATAACCAAAGATCTTACATCAACCTCAGCAATAGTTACTTCAGACGATATTGAAATGATGCCGGTTGAAAACCTGGGTCAAGTAATTAGACTTCAAGCTGGAGTTGTTGACGGTCACTTCAGAGGTGGAAGATCAAACGAAGTGGCTTATTTGATTGATGGTATCCCTGTAAATGATGCATACAATAACTCTCTTTCCGTAACGGTTGAAAATAATTCAATTAGGCAGTTAGAGGTTATTAGCGGTACTTTTAATGCTGAATATGGTTCTGCAATGTCGGGTGTTGTAAACATTGTAACAAAGGAAGGCGCACAGAACTATGAAGGTTATGCGTCTGTTTATGTTGGGAATTATTTTACTCAGCACAAAGATATTTTTTATAATCTCAATAAATTTAACTTAGCTGGACCCAAAGATTTTCAATTCAATTTTAGCGGACCAACACAAATTGCAGATGGGTTAACATTCTTCTTAACCGGCAGGTATTTTAAAGATGACGGTTACATGTATGGAAAAAGAGTTTATCTCACAACTGATAGAGCACCTTTTGTCCCAGATCCCTCAGTTCCGGAATTCTTTATAATTCAAAACCATGGCGACAGCGCTTATGTTCCAATGAATCCTGAAGAAAACATGTCTTTTAATGGAAAGTTAACTTATGGCTTGCCTGATTTGAACCTTAAATTTGCTTACAGTTTTTTCTGGGATGAGCATGAAAACAGATATTACAGCCATGAATATAGGTTAGCTCCCGATGGGCTAAAAACACATTACAGGACAAACTATGTCCATAATTTCCAAGTTTCGTACTTTCCAACGCAAAGTACTTTTGCTACGCTCAAGTTTTCACATAATTATAATACCTATAAAGGGTATCTTTACGAAAATGAATATGATTCAAATTATGTAGATCCGAATAACTCAACTGTAATTTCAAGTTACACTTTCCGTCATGGCGGAAATGAGATTGACAGATATAATAGATTTACCAAATCAAATTTGGTGCTTTTTTCACTTGAATCTCAAGTAACAAAAGAGCATAAAGTAAAAATAGGGGCTGAAGGAAGATTTCATCAGTTATATAATACATGGAAAGAAATTCGTAACCAGACTGAATCCGAGGGAACTTGGACGATTGGGTATGCGAATGAGGGTACTAAATACAACATCAAATATTACCGCAAACCATATGAATTAGCAGCGTATATTCAAGATAAAATGGAATATGACATTATGATAATTAATGCTGGCATCAGGTTCGATTATTTCAATTCAAATACAACCATGCCGGTTGATTTAAGGAATCCGTTGAACAATCCAAATTTCAATGGAGCTTACCAAACTCGCACTGCCGAAGCTGAGTATCAAATCAGCCCACGCTTTGGAGTTTCATTCCCTATTTCTGATAAAGGTGCAATTCACTTTTCTTATGGTCACTTCTTCCAGCTGCCTCCATTCGAAAATTTATATGCAAACCATAATTATCTGATAGATCAAACTTCCGGATTAAATAATTACGTTGGAAATCCAGAGCTTAAAGCTCAGAAAACAGTTAAATATGAATTAGGGCTTCAACAAGTAATTTTTGAAAATATTTCTTTATATGCTTCTGTTTATTACAGCGATATTCGAAACCTATTAGGTATTGAAATACTTGATACGTACGAAGGTTTTGTATTTGGTCGTTACATAAATAGAGATTACGGTAATGTTAAGGGTCTTGTTTTAACAATTGATAAAAGATATGCCGATTTCTTTAGTGCAAAACTTGATTATACTTTTCAAGTTGCAAGAGGTAACGCATCAGATCCTTTACAGAACTTCTACAATAATCAATCGGATCCACCAGTAGAAGAAACCAAGAAAGTTGTTCCTTTAAATTGGGATCAAACATCAACACTCAACCTAATTGCTACAATCGGCGATCCAATGGATTGGACTGTAGGACTGATATTTACTTATGGTTCAGGTACTCCTTATACTGAGGATCCACGTTACACAAGAGGTTTAAGGTTTGAGAATAATGGTAAAAAACCTAGCACTATGAACCTCGATTTGAAAGCGACTAAAAACTTCCAGGTCTTTGGCCTTAACATCGCTGCATATCTAATGATTTATAATGTGCTGGATATTAAAAATGAATATGGTGTTAGTGCAACTACAGGACGTGCCGGGCAGGATTTGGCTGCAGAAGAATACATTGGATATATATATGGTTTGAATACCAAACAGGAATATCTGCTGAACCCACAAGACTATTCAGCACCAAGACAAATTAGAATTGGTTTTGGATTTGGATTTTAATTTTTTACGGAGTATTTAATGAAAAAGACACTCTTTATTAGTTTATTCTTTCTAATTATTTCAAACATCCTTGTTGCGCAAGTGTCACAACAAACGTTGAAATACAGGAATGATCCTTACGGAAATAAAACTTTTCGTAAAAAAGGCGTAATGGATGGAAATCAAATTAGAACACTTTTTAGAAATGATGGACAGATTGGAAGCTGGCCTGATAGACCATCTGGTGAATGGCCAAAAGGAACGGGTCATCATTACCTTGATGGTTGTACTCCAATTGTATCTACAAGGTTAGAAACTCCGGCTGGGGTTGTTCATCCTGCTGAAAGTTCGTATAGAGAAGAAGTTGATGTTGATCCAGCAACCGGTCAATTATGGGTCGTTGAACCAATTCCTGGTTATATGAATCCAAGTTCTGAGGAACCGGCGATCAGTACAAAGGCGTTTACTTGGCCGGAAACTTGGCCAAGAACTCTTCCTTTAATTACGCCTGAATGGGATGGGTATTGGTTTGGTTACTTTGGCAGAGGTGTACAAAATGCGGATTTCGAAACCTTTTATGTCATGGACGATTCTCAAGATAGAGAATACAATCGTGTACCTTATGGCTATCTTCCAGATCCAACAGACAGCGCCCGCGGCGGTATCGGTATTAGAGAAGAAGTCAGAGGATTTCAGTGGTCGCACGTTTTAGCTGAAGATATCATCTTTTGGCATTTTGATATCATTAATATTTCCAATTATGACCATGACTCAACTATATTCGGATTTTATGCCGATACGGGAGTTGGCGGTGTGGATGATAATGGTGATGATAACGCAAATTATAGCACGCTATTAGACTTAACCTATGCCTTTGATGCTGATGGAGTAGCACCACCAAACAGATGGAAAACAGGCTATGTAGGATATGCGTATTTGGAGAGTCCAGGAAATGCCCTCAATGGTATAAATGACGATGAAGACTATGATATGAATGGCGTTCCTATGATTGATGAACGAAGAGATGATGGAATTGATAATGATGGTGATTGGACTCCATATTTGGATATTAATGGAAATTGTAAATGGGATGCCTCCGAAAACGAACCTCTGAACAATGATGTTTGTGAAGATGGCGTTGGTCCATTTTATCCTCAATATATACGACCAGATGCTGGAGAAGGTGATGGAATTCCAACATTAGGAGAACCAAATTTTGATAAATTGGATAAAGATGAATCAGATCAAATTGGGTTAACAAGCTTAAAGATAGACATTCTTAGCAACAAAGGTCCATTGTCTATTTGGCCGAAAAATGATGAGTATATTTGGTCAAATCTGCTTCAAGGTAATTTCGATACAACAGTACAAAAGGCTAACATACAAATTGCATTTGGTTCAGGTCCATTTCCTTTGAAACTTAATACCCAGGAAAGATTCTCGGTTGCTTTAGTTTTTGGTGATAATTTTGAGGATATGGTTTTTAACAAGGAAACCGTTCAGCAAATTTATAACGCTAATTATAACTTTGCGAAACCTCCAATAAAACCAAAACTAACTGCTGTTGCCGGTGATAAAAAAGTATTCTTGTATTGGGATAATAAATCAGAAGAATCTAGAGATCCATTTTTAGGGTTTGAACAGAATGACCCAACTCTGGGGTACAAAAAGGATTTTGAAGGATACCTGATTTACCGAAGCGAAGAACCGGAATTCAACGATATAAAAGTTATTACTGATTCAAAGGGTGATGAACGATACTGGAAACCTCTTGTTCAGTATGACTTAAATAACTCTGTTATTGGTCCAGATCCTATAGGTATTAATGGTGCTCATTTTTGGCGTGGATCGAATACAGGTTTGCAGCATTCATATATTGACGAAAGTGTAACAAATGGCAAAACTTACTATTACGCCTGTGTAGCATATGATCAAGGTGATCCCGAATTCGGTACTGCTGGATTACTTCCTTCCGAAACAACTAAAATTATTACCCAGGATTTAGTTGGAAATATTCTCTTCGTAGATCAGAATTGTGCTGTTGTTACTCCAAATGCTGCCGCTGCTGGATATCTTCCTCCTCAAGTTCAAGGTAATGGTGAACCTGTTGCTCAAGGATTAGGAACAGGCAGAATTGATGTAGCCGTTCTCGATCCTTCTCAAATAAAAGATGGTGCTGTTTATAAGGTGGTTTTTGAATCCACAGGAGATATTCCAAAATATACTACTTCTTCTTTTTCTGTTGTTAGAACTTATAATGGAATTACAGATACCATTGATGCAAATGGCAGTGCAACAAATATTGGAAAAGGGAAGTACAGTACTCCTTTCGATGGGCTGGCTGTTTCGATGAGTAACTATGATTCTGTTATTGTTAACCCCGACGAAAGCGGATGGATAACCGGGTTCAGTACATTATATATGCCTGTTACTCCAGATAGAAGTAATGTTCAAAGAAATATTGCTTGGCCATCTGATTACATAATAGAATGGTTGCCGGAAAAATCATTACTTACTCCATTCACCAAAATTCCGATTAACTTTAAAGTTACTAATATTACACGAGGCGATTCTGTTCAGGCCGAAATTTTAGATCTTAATAAAAGCAAAGCTTTTGATTTAGGCGATGAAATTGTAATTATCGAATATCAAGGTACTGCTTATAAATTGACATGGAATATTGGATACTATCCTCCTATAAGTATACCATTTACTGTGCATCCTTCTCCAGGTGATAAGTTCCTGGTAAAAACAAACAAACCTTATTTCAAAGGTGATTACTTTACTTTTGGAACTGTTGCTGCAAAAGTTGACCAGCAAATTGCTAAAAATGCATTGGATAAAATTACCGTCGTTCCTAATCCATACATTTCAGCAAATGCTTGGGAATCAAGAAATCTTAATCAAACAGGTCGTGGTGAAAGAAGATTAGACTTCATCAATCTTCCTGCGCAGTGCGAAGTTAGGATTTATACTTTAACTGGTGCACTTATAAAAACAATCTTTAAGGATTCTTCGCCTACGGATGGAGCTGTATCTTGGAATCTGGTAACTGATGACGGTATGGATATCGCTTATGGAGTGTATGTATATCATGTTACTGCACCGGGTATCGGTGAAAAAATTGGCAAATTTGCGATAATTAAATAAGGACGGAGAGAAAAATGAAAACAAAAACTATAATTTCGTTTGCCATAATACTTTTATCTATCACGTCTTTATTTGCACAAGACATTGTGACTGATGTTTCCAAAAGAGGGACTACTGCAGCGACTTTTCTATCCATTGGACAAGGAACCCGGGCTGCGGGAATGGGAAGTGCTTTTGTTGCTTTAGCTGATGATCCAAGTGCCCTGTACTGGAATCCTGCTGGTATTACTAAAGTTAATGGCGTTGGCTTCATTGTGGATCACACGATGTGGATTGCTGACATCGATTACAATTTTCTTGGGCTTACTTACAATTTAGGTGATCTTGGCAGTTTAGGTGTCAGCTTCACTACATCAAGTTACGGTGATATGAGAGTGACTACTATTGATCAACCAAATGGAACGGGTGAAACTTTTACTGCAAACGATGCTTCGTTCAGTGTTGCTTGGGCAATCCAGCTGACTGATAACTTTGCGATAGGTTTTAATCCCAAATTTGTTTACCAGAGTATTTGGAAAACTTCATCCACAGCTGTAGCTATTGATATGGGTGTTCAGTATGTAACCCCCTTCGATGGGATAGTATTGGGTATGTCCATTTCAAACTTTGGAACAAAAATGCAGCTCGAAGGAAACTCGGCATTAGTATTATATGACCCCGATCCAAACAGCTCTGGTAATAACGGAAATATTCCTGCATACCTGCAAACCGATCAATGGGAATTGCCTCTCAACTTCCGTGTGGGTGTTGCTTATGAACCTCTTAAAATGGACCAGCATAAACTTTCATTAGCTGTAGATGCCCTGCACTTAAGCGATAATTATGAAAGTGTGAATGTTGGCGGCGAATATACTTTTAATGATTTATTTAGTTTAAGAGCTGGTTATAAGTCTTTATTCCTTACAGACTCGGAGGAATCTTTCAGTTTTGGGGCTGGAATCAAACAGTACATGCTGGGTAATGTTTCTATTCAATTTGATTATGCATACCAAGATTTTGGAAGGTTAAATAATATTCAGAAGTTCTCCCTTTCAATTGGTTTCTAGTCCGAATTTATGCTCTCCTCAGCAAAAGTTGGGGAGAGTTATCTATTAAATAGTAATTATATATCATGAAAAATACATCACTTAAGGCTCATCTTTTAATAGCAATTATATTATCATCTTTATCAATTGTATCAGCCAACGATTATCGCGGTGCTGAATACAGAACAAAGGAAGAATATATATACGGAAGATTTGAAGTTAGGTTAAAAGCCCCATACAAAGAAGGGATGCTCGCATCCTTTTTTACCTACTGGACAGGTGGTGAGGGTATTTGGAATGAAATTGATGTTGAAGTTATGGCAAGATACAATGATAATGTACAATTTAATGTAATAACACCCACGCAATCAGGCAATCATGTTGCTCATTATCCAATGAGTAATCCAACGAACTTAGATTACCATATTTATGCTTTTGAGTGGACACCCCAGTATGTTGCATGGTTTGTAGATGGAGTACTTGCTGTTAGGCAGATGGGAGAACACATTCAAACTCTTACCAAGCCGCAAAAAATTATGATGAATGTTTGGCCGCCTCAATGGGAAACTTGGGCTGGTGTACTTAATCCGTTATCTCTTCCTGCATTTGCGTACTACGATTGGGTTAGTTACTACAGCTACACACCAGGAACGGGCAATTATGGTACTGGAAATAATTTTACACACAGCTGGACTGACAATTTTGATTCTTGGGATACAACTAAGTGGGATAAAGCAACACATACTTGGGGTGGAAACAAATCTGATTTTATACAAGAAAATGCTGTCTTTCACAACGGAAATTTAATTCTCTGTTTAACAGATAAAATTAATATAGGTTATACAGATGTTACACCACCTTCAATTTCGTATGCACGTGCAGCTGCGAACAAAGTAACCGTGGTATTTACTGAAGAGGTTGACCAAACCATGGCAGAGGATGAAACGAGGTATTTCATAAGCGGAGTAACAATTAATAATGCTGTTCTTCAAGAAGATTTGAAAACTGTGGAGTTATCCGTTTCGGGTTTGACAATCCCATCAACAAATAATTTGATTGTTTTGTCTATGAAAGATCGTGCACCTGTTCCAAACACTTCTGGAGCTAAACTTTCAACTTTAATTATGCCTCAACCATTGACTTTCCCGATTAAAATTAATTGCGGCGGCTCTGCAGATTTGGACTATCTTGCCGATATAGAATTTAGTAAGACCACTGAATACGGATTTTTTGACGGTACAGCAACAGTTTATCCATCAACTCTAAGCATTAGCGGAACTGATGAGGACGCTATTTACCAAGCCGAAAGATATAATATGGTTGGATACAAAGTACGTGTACCCAATGGGAAATATAATGTTAAACTTTTATTTGCTGAAAAATATTACAATAGTGCCGGGTCAAGAGTTTTTGATGTTTACATAGAAGGCAGCTTAGCAATAAAAAATCTGGATGTATTTGCTCAGGTTGGAAAAAATGCGGCATGTATTAAAGAAATAACTAATATAAATGTTACCGATGAAGAATTGGATATTCAATTTGCCGATCTTGTTAACTCTGCATTCATTAGCGGAATCATTATAACGGTTAATACTACTGGTGTATTAGACGAGGGAAATTTTAGCCCTGATAATTTCAAGGTTGAGCAAAACTATCCTAATCCTTTTAATGGCAAAACTACAATAAATTTTTCATTAAAAGCGCCAGATAACATCAATTTTGGATTATTTAATGCTTTAGGACAGGAAATTTTTTTTAAACAATTCGGACAACTACCTGAGGGGAACCACCAATATATTTTAGACACAGATGGATTAACTGGAACGTACTTACCATCTGGCATTTATTTTTACGTTTTCACTTCTTCTACAAAAAAAGAGACGAGGAAACTGGTTTTATTAAATTAAAAATGATTGATTCTTTCTGCGATTTTATTGCTGCAAGTTTTGATGAAATTAGCTCTTCGAAATTAACATATCAGTTTGTAAATAGACATACAACATATTTAACAAAGGCAAATAAATGAAAATAAATATTTTAACTATTTCAGCAATAGTCCTTGCTTTCATAGGCTTATCCGTTAATTTTTTTGCTCAAAGTTTGGTTAGCCAAGAAATTGAGCAAAAAGTAAATGAACTAATTTCTGTTATGACAATTGAAGAGAAGATCGGTCAAATGACTCAAATAACTTTGCAAGTTGTTTCCAAAAAACAAGGCAATAAATTTCAAAAGCATGAACTTGATGAAGCCAAACTTGAAGAAGCAATTAAAAAATATCACGTTGGTTCTATACTTAATGTTTTTGATACAGCACATAATTTAGAGTACTGGCACGAAATCATAAATAAAATTCAAAATATAGCAACCAAGGAAACCAGATTGGGTATTCCTATTATTTATGGTATTGATGCAATACACGGTACAACTTATACAAAAGAGGGAATTTTATTCCCTCAAGCGATTAACATGGCCGCAACTTGGAATGTTGAACTTGCTGAAAAAGCCGGAGAAATTACTTCCTACGAAACTCGCGCTTCAGGCATCCCTTGGAACTTCTATCCGGTTATGGATATTGGCCGTCAGCCATTATGGCCTAGAT
>JACAFC010000108.1 GCA_013388515.1 Ignavibacteriaceae bacterium
GTATAGGAGAGTTATTTACACCAGGAACACTAACAACCGAAATTGGTGATT
This sequence comes from Ignavibacteriaceae bacterium, assembly GCA_013388515.1. Taxonomy (GTDB): domain Bacteria; phylum Bacteroidota; class Ignavibacteria; order Ignavibacteriales; family Ignavibacteriaceae; genus XYD12-FULL-36-8. Next base: position 52 of record JACAFC010000108.1, read on the forward strand.
ACATAAAAAAATGGAGAGAAAAGAACCCGCGCACCTAAAACTTTAACAGCTACTTCTCATCAACAAATTCCAAAGCTTGATTAATATCCCAAATTATATCGTTGTAATTTTCTACACCAACAGATAGGCGTACCATCTTATCAGTAATTGAAAGCTTTTGTTTATGATTTTCTCCAATATCAACATGCGTCATTGTGAAAGGATGCTCGGCTAGGCTCTCTGTACCTCCAAGACTAACAGCAAGCTTGATTAATTTGAGAGAGTTTAGAAATTGAAACGCTTGCTTTTCACCGCCAATTACATCAAATGAAATCATTGCTCCGTTGCTTAAACACTGGCGTTTATATATGCTGTACTGCTCTCCATGTGCTGGGGTTAGATTTCCTGGGAAATATACTTTCTCAATTTTTGGGTGATTATTTAAGAAATCTGCAACTTTAGCAGCATTGAAAGCTTGAATGTCCATTCTTGCTTTTAATGTCTCTAAACTTCTCAGAAGTAACCATCCAGTCCATGGTCCTGCCATGCAGCCTAAGAATGTTCGAAGAATTTTAACTCTCTCAATTAAATTTTTTGAACCTAGGCATGCCCCAGCAATTACATCGCTGTGTCCTCCTATGTATTTTGTTGCAGAGTAAAGAACAAAATCTGCTCCATGTTTCAATGGATGCTGCCAAAGCGGGCCCATATAAGTATTATCAACAGCCAGATAAACTTCTTTGTCGTTAGTAGAAAAATGTTTTGCAATTTCTTTACTGCTTTTTATGTCAATTAGATCATTAGTGGGGTTAGCAGGAGTTTCAATATAAATCATTGTTAATTTGTCCGCCAACCCAGAAGAACTTACAATTTCAATAATTTCATCGCGATTTTGCCCAACTTTAAAGCTTAAGATATTAATACCAAATTTTGGTAAAATTTTATGGATGAAATGATCTGTTCCGCCATAGAGCGGTAAACTGCAAAGCAACAAATCACCTGGTTTTAAAAACTCCAGCAGCATTGTTGAAATAGCTGACATTCCGCTTTCAAATACAGCACAATCTTCTGCTTCATCCCAAAGTGTTAATCTGTTTTCTAGAATTTCAAGATCAGGATTGTTGATCCGACTATAAATTAATCCAATTTCTTCACCAACACGTTTTTCTCTAAGTCCGTAAGCAACTTCAAAAAATGCTTTACCTTCTTCAGCACTTTTAAATACAAATGTCGAGGTTTGGAAAATAGGGCTTTTTATTGCACCCTCTGATAATTCCGGTTTGTACCCATATGACATCATCAAGCTTTCAGGTTTCATTTTTTGTTTATTCATGTTTGCCATAATATTTGTTTGATTTGTGTTGGATAGCGTTTTTTGATCTAGGTATCTAAAATTAAATTGCTATTAGATTGCCTAAACAAAAATATCAACTTTAATAATAACTTGCTGTGAGTGGGTACAATAAAAAAAGCCGCTCAAAAAGCGGCTTTCAAAAATGATCAAGTTTTTTTAATTACCAAAAACGTTTTTTTCACCATTTATATGCTTTTGCTGATTGATAATTTGTCCTTGTGCGTTTACAACTCCCATATGACAATTAACACAAGTGTTTAATCCTCCAAAATTAGTATGACCTATTGGCGGTAAGCCATGGCATGAGCCACACACCGCTTCAGTACCATCTACTTTATTCCAAACTACAGATTTATTAGCTCCAATCATTTTATCAGCAGAATAAGCAAATTGATTTGCCAGCAAAGCATCGGATTTATTAAATTCAAAATTACCATGACAGTAAGTATTTGCACATGTTATGGTTGATGAACTATAATTAGCATTACCGGCCGCATTAAAAATTGCGAGGCCAGTAAAATTAACTTCGGCTGGTAAATTTCCATCCAAATGTCCACTTGAGGTTAGTGAGTTTGGAACAGTATGACAAGTTTCACACTCTATTGTTTTGCCTAAAGAATTTGTATTTAAATGTTTATCATGTGCACCCACGCCTTTAAATGTAGTACTTGTGTTACCGCTTAAATCCTGTGGAGGAGCAGTTTTACTTGGATTGCTAAAATCACCGTGACATGTGTTGCATGCTTCTGGTCCAGCTGGTTGGCTATGGCAAGTTAAACAACTAGAACTAATGGAGCCACCACTATAATTTGAACCATGGCATTGTTTACAATCTGGTAAATTCCAATTATTTGCAGCTAAGAACTTACCATGGAAATCAGGAGAGGTAGGTGTTAAAATTCCAATTTTGTGAACATTGATTGTAGAATGACATGTTCTGCATGATGGACTGAGTGTACCACCGGAAAAATCTTCACCATGACAACTCTGGCAATCAGAAAAACCATTAGTAAGTTGGTATTTGCCATGAAATTCAGCTGAAGCTGGGTTCAAAATTCCTGCTTTATGAACATTGATTGCTGAATGACAGGTTGCGCAGGATGGACTTAAGTTTCCGCCAGAAAAATTCGATCCATGGCAGCCTTGACAATCTGCAAATCCATTTGGTATTGGATACTTTCCATGGAAGTTAGCTGAGTTTGGATCGTTAATTCCGGTTTTATGCACTGTAATTGCAGAATGACAACTTGTGCAACTTGGACTGCTAATTCCTCCCGTAAAGTTATCGCCATGGCATGATTGACAATTTGCAAAATTACCGCTAAGGGTATTTTTGCCATGAAAATTTGCTGAAGAAGGATCTGTAAGACCTGCTTTATGAACACTAATAGAAGAATGACAACTTACACAAGATGGACTGCTTAATCCTCCCGCAAAATTATCACCATGGCACTGTTGACAATCGGAGAGACTGTTTTTTAAAAGATACCTGCCATGAAAATTTGAAGAAGTCTGGTCATTTACACCTGCCATGTTTGCATGAATTTTAACAGCAGGATGGCAATTTGCATCAGCGCAATTAACTGGAGTTAATCCACCCTGAAAATTTTTCGCATGACAATTTTGACAATCTTTAAATTTCAACTTATCAAAATAATTGCCATGGAAATTTGGTGAATTAACATTAAGTACACCCTCGCCATGTATTCCAGGTTTAGCAACAGATGTTAAGTTATTTTCTAATTCGCTGCAGCCAATGAGGACAAGCGAAGTAATAAATACTATATAAATTAAAGTGATTATTCTGTTCATATTATTTCCATTTATTTTCACTTTTACTTAGATCCGTGACAATAACTGCAAAATCCAACTCCAGGTAACGATTGTGGTGAAGCACTTGTATGGCAGTTATAACAAACAGATCCTTGATCCTCGTGCCAATCACCATTTTCACTTTTCATAAAACCTGAAGGATGTGTTTTAGGATTAGTACCTTTGATGCCATCACTATCAAGATGACAAGTAATACATGTTGGATCAGCACCCTGAACATCATGACACGAAATACAGTTTTCAATATCTCTTCGTGCTAATGCCGCATGTTCACCACCCCCTGAGCCAACACCAATAGTTGAAAATCCGGATTTAAGATGCGAAGTAGGTAAAATTCCCCCAAGTGCAAAATCTTCTTCCTTGGACTGATGGCATGTACCACAAAATGATTCAATTTGGTGGCAGCTTTGACACTCGCTGGTTTGTCCTTTTGCATCCATACCGTGAATGAATCTGTAATTTAATTCATGAACTCTTACTATCTGTTGGTTTTTAGCTCCATCGATATACCTGCTTGGAGAATATGGTTGATAAAATTCATTTTCAAGATTTGTCTCTGTTAATGCTGTTGTGGCAACATGACAGTCTTGACACGAATTCTCATTTAAATCATGACACATCATACAATTAGCATCAAAGTTTTTTGCTGCAAATTTATGATTAGAAATAAATCCTGCGCTTCTATGATTTTGAGGAATTAAATTTACCGTTGAGATATGACATGATTCGCATGAATTTGATGCAGTTGATTTATTGTTATGGCATGTATAACAATCTTCCATGATCGGATTCGGATTCGACAATTCAGAACTGTAAGTAATAGTTTCAAATCCTTTGTGGCAGGTTTGACATTCTAATGCCTTCTCAGCTAAATGGTATTTATGGTTAAAGATTAAGGATGATTTTGATTGGTTCAAAGGCTCAAACTTACCATCGAAATGACAAGTTGAACATTGAGTATCATCCTCAACATCATGACAATCTTTACAATTATCATGATTTGGAAAAAGTCGGTCTGACATTGAAGTACTGCTTAAAACTGATGCATGACATGTTTTGCAGTCAGTAAGTTCAGCATGTACCTTATGTGAAAATTTAATTACTTCCTCGTTTAATAAAGTCTGTTCGCTGGAATTGCTGCTAGTGAAGGCTGCGAACATAAGAATTATTGCTATGGGGAGTAATAGAGATAAATAGTAAAATTTCATTTTCATACTACGGCTTATAAATTTGTGTTGAACCAATAGTTTAGTTTAAATAAGAATCTATAATCGTTCTTATAAATTTTATTATTCATGAACTGGCCTTGCAGATCGAATGACAAAGTCCTCAAGGGCCGAAGGTTAACCCCAGCTAGTACAGTCATCAAATTATTTTTTTCACTGTCTTTGGATAATTTATATGATGTAAAAGATAACCCAACAGACGGTGTGAGCAAACCATTAAAGAAAGTATGTGCAGTATAAGCAGACACCGCGTCTAGCTCTCCTGCATAACCCATTCCTTTTCTATAGGAAAGTGTTCCAAAAGAAGTATTAAGACCAACTGTTGCTCTTTGAGAGTTTTCATCCTTGTATTTTACATAACCATACTTGCCGGAAATAGTTATATTTTTCGAGAGAGTATAATCGCCGCCAGCTTCAATTTCCTGAGTATTTCCATAATCAAAAACTGAGAATATTGAGTTATATCTAACTCTAGGTTCGCGATAATTGTAGTAAATATTAAGTCTTAAATTTTTTATTTGTTCATAATTACCATAAAGCTCAATTTTTGAAGTTTTTTCGTAATTGAGATCGTAATCAAATCGTGTATCAAGTGTAAAGTAGTTTTTCATTTCATAAGAAACTTCAGCAGAAGCAAATTGATATTGATTTGATTTGTTCCTAATCAATACGGTTATTGGATTAAGATCTTCGTCTAATCGAATTGCATTGTATTCCTGCGCTTTAAAATTTTTATTTACATATCCAAAAGAGATTCGGAAATTATTCAATATAGTTGTGGATAGTATACCGCCAAGGATGAAATCATTTTCCCAATCATCGGTAAACTCGAATTTTTGATAAGCGGGAACATTTCCACCATAATAAGCTGTTAACTTGAAATCTCCTTTTTCAACTTTAGCATTCACACCGTCAAATAAACCTCCCACAACACTGTTTATCATTGGTTGTCTGCCTAACCGGAATGATAAGACATTAAATACATCCCTGCCTTCTAAAAAGAAATTATAAACTCGTAAGCGAGGATCAGTCTTAAGTTGCTTGGTTAAATCTGTTTCAAAGTTAAAGTAAGTTCTAAGTGAAAAATTTTCGCGATTCAAATTGAGGCTTAATATTTCATTCGCTCTGTAGTAGTTATTCGAAGCCCCATTTGTACTAAACCGTTCAAAACTATAAACGGACGAGGTCAGTCGTCCGTTTATATTTTGAGGTAAAATGAAATTATGTGCGAATAGCACCAAACAGGATATAAAAAGTAATTTTTTCATTTTAATCCTAAGCTTTAGGAGAATAATATATCAATTGGTTTTGGGTACTTCGTGCTTAATTTTTTCCCACATCTCAGCAAATTTAAATTCTTTGAATGTTGGGCTTTCAGAATTATGGCATGATGTACAGAAATTTTCTGTTTTTTCATGAACAATCAATCCATTGGCAACGGACTCTTGTCTATTCTTCATTACTTTTAATGATTTGTAATTTGAACCTGCACCGTGGCAAGTTTCGCATTGAACTCCATCTTCAACTTTAAATTTTTCACCAAGTAAAGCCTTATCAACATTATAACCAGATGCATGGCATTTTAAGCAAGCTTCTGTTTTTGCGGCTGGAGTTTTGTGTCCTAAATCAGCAGCAATTTTATCTGCTTTTTCGGATTGAAGAGTTTTATATGCCTGGGAATGAGTACTCTTCTTCCAAATGTCTAATTGTTTCCCTTGTTTCTCAGTCTTATGACAAGTGCCGCAAGCTTCAACACCAATAAAACTATTAACTTTTTTATCCTGTGCAAACGAATTACTTACCAAGATAATTAGTGCAAGTGCCAAAGTGAAAGATAGTTTATGTTTCATTATTTCCTCCGATTTATTTACTAATTTAATATACAAAAAAAAAAGAGTTCATCGCAAAACAACAATCATGATTTCTTTATTAAAGTCTAAAAATTTTTTATTTATTCACACCACAATTTTTGGTAAAAAATACAATTCCATACGAACAAAAATCAAACCAAAATATCTTTCATGCTCTTAAAAAATATTGCTTAACTTGAAAAATATTGTAGTTAGTATTTTTTGAAAAAAAATAATCGGTTAACATTTTGATAAAAAAATGAATCATCACATAAGGAATTTAATCAAATTTATTTTCGCTTTTTGGGGAGCTAATTTTATTTTGGAAATGCATGTACTCAAGTGTCTACATTCCAATATTTTTGTGTACTGTTTAATATTCATTTTTGTCTTTCCTTCATGCACCGATACTCGCCGCGACAACCCAGATATTGTTATTAAAAATGGATTGATCTATCAACAAGGTGATTCAGTTTCATTTTCTGGATTAGTAACGGATTCGCTTCAAGGTAAGAAAGTTGAATATCATGTACTAAATGGAAAGAAAAATGGAGACTTTAGATTGTTCTTTAAAAATGGCAAAGTCGAAATGGTTGGGCATATTAAGAATAACTTGAATCATGGCAAATGGATTTATTATTACGAAAATGGTAATATCGAATCTGAGGGCAGTTTCCAAAATGATTTACCAAGTGGGGCATGGAAGTGGTATCATGCAAATGGTGTTCTCAAGGAGGAAGGCAATTTTAAGGAGGGGAAAAGAACTGGTGAGTGGATTAGTTATGACAATAAAGGAACGAAACTTAAATCAAAAATTTTTCAACTGAGTGAATGATTACTAAAATGATTTAATCTGCTCAACTAGTGAACAAGTAGATGCTATTTAACAATCATTTAATTGATATTATACACACCTTTAAGTAATTTTGATTCGTAAAATTAATTTAATTTATCAATAGGAGAAAAAAATAATGGCAGTTAAAGTAGGCATAAACGGCTTTGGAAGAATTGGCAGATTAGTGATTCGTGCAATTGCGGAAAAACAGTTAATTGGAAAAGAAATTGACGTTGTTGCAATTGTTGATATAACTAATGACGCAAAATATTTTGCATATCAACTAAAATATGATTCGGTTCATGGAAGATTTAACGGAACTGTAACCACTGAAAAAAGCAATCCTAGTCTTGAATATGATGACGTATTAGTAATAAATGGTGATAAGACCAAATGTTTGTTAGCATCTAAAGACCCGTCGCAACTTCCTTGGAAGGAATTAGGGGTTGATTATGTAATTGAATCAACTGGTTTGTTTACAGATGCTGAAAAAGCAAAAGGTCACCTAACTGCCGGTGCTAAAAAAGTTATTATTACAGCTCCTGGTAAAGGTGATGTAAAAACATTTGTGCTGGGTGTTAATGATGAAAAATATAATCCTGAAACAGATCACGTTATTTCTAATGCTTCATGTACCACCAATTGTCTTGCGCCAGTTGTGCATGTTCTTTTAAAAGAAGGAATTGGAGTTGAAACTGGAATTATGACCACTATCCATTCTTATACAGCTACACAAAAAACTGTTGATGGTCCATCCAAAAAAGATTGGAGAGGTGGAAGAGCAGCTGCTATTAATATTATTCCATCAACAACCGGAGCCGCAAAAGCTGTTGGCGAAGTATTACCAGTTGTTAAAGGAAAATTAACTGGAATGTCTTTCAGAATACCTACTGCAGATGTTTCTGTTGTAGATCTTACTTTTAGATCAGAAAAGGACACGTCAATACAAGAAATTGATGCCTTAATGAAAAAAGCATCTTAAACATACTTGAAGGGAATCCTTGGTTACACAAATGAAGAAGTTGTTTCAACTGACTTTATTAAGGATGAACGCTCTTCAATTTATGATTCAAAAGCAACTCTTGAGAATAATTTCAAGAATGAAAAAAGGTTTTTCAAGTTGATTTCATGGTACGATAACGAATGGGGTTATTCTGTAAGAGTAATTGATTTGTTATTAAAGATTTCAAAGAAATAATTTTTATTCTTCTAGTGAGACTGGATTGTTTAATCCAGTCTCCATTAAAAATTTAATCTGCCAATATTTCACACCAATTACATATAAATTTCTTACATGAGGTAAAAATGAAAAAACTTTCAATAGATAATGTAGAACTCAAAAACAAGCGAGTACTTGTTAGAGTAGATTTTAATGTCCCACTTGATGAAAATCTTCAAATTACTGATGATATTCGAATTACTTCCTCGCTGCCTACTATAAATAAAATAATTAAAGACGGCGGAAAAGCAATTTTAATGAGTCATCTCGGAAGACCTAAAGGAAAAGTTAATCCAAAATACAGCTTAAAACCTGCTGCAAAAAGATTGAGTGATCTTTTAGGAAAGGAAGTTAAAATTGCTCCGGACTGCATTGGAGAGGAAGTAAAATCTTTGGTTAATGTAATGAAAGATGGTGATGTATTGATTCTCGAGAATTTACGATTTCATGAAGAAGAAGAAAAAAATGATGCAAATTTCGCTAAACAATTAGCAGAGCTTGGAGATGTTTATGTAAACGATGCTTTTGGAAGCGCACATCGTGCTCATGCATCTACGGAAGGAGTAACCAAATTTATTAAAACATGTGCATCCGGTTATCTGATGCAGAAGGAACTGGATTATCTGGGAAGTGCAATAGCAAATCCGCAGCGGCCATTTACTGCAGTTCTTGGAGGCGCAAAAATTTCTGGTAAAATTGATGTTATAACTAACTTGCTTGGTAAAGTTGATAAACTCTTGATTGGTGGAGGAATGGCTTTCACATTCTTAAAAGCACAGGGGAAGGAAATTGGAAAATCGCTTTTAGAGGAAGAAAAAATTGAGCTAGCTAAAGAAGTTTTACAAAAAGCTAAAAGCTCAAATGTAAAATTTCTACTGCCTGTAGATTTTGTGGTTGCAGATGAATTTAAGAACGAATCACCATCTTCCATTGTTAATGCTGAATCAATTCCCTCAGATAAAATGGGATTGGATATAGGCCCTGAATCTATTAAATTGTTTAAGCAAGAGCTTGAGAATTCAAAAACCATTGTGTGGAATGGACCTATGGGTGTATTTGAAATGGATAACTTTGCGAAAGGAACTTTTGCAATTGCTCAAGTTTTAGCCGATGTGACTGCTAAAAATGCTATAACAATTATTGGCGGAGGTGACTCTGCTGCTGCAATTAGCAAAGCTGGTTTAGATGATAAAGTATCTCATGTTTCAACCGGCGGCGGTGCCTCATTGGAATTCTTAGAAGGTAAGGTTCTGCCAGGTGTTGATGCTTTAACTAATGCTTAATTAATAATTTATTTTACAATCTAAAGGGATTTTTTAGTGAGTGATAATTATAGACCTTCGGGGTTTGGCGGGTTTAGTTTTCTACCACCTGTAATTAAAAATTTATTAATTATAAATGTGGTTGTCTTTTTTATTCAACTGCTTGGTGAGAAAATTGCTGCTTCCTCCGGTCTAACTCTTTCAGATATTCTAACGAAATATTTCTCATTGATTCCTGTTAGGGGATACATTGCTGGAACAATGGCGAACGAAATAGTTGAATGGTCCTTTTATCCATGGCAATTAATCACTTATCAGTTTATGCATGGAAGTTTTACCCATATATTGTTCAACATGTTTGCTTTATGGATGTTTGGAATGGAAATTGAAAATCATTGGGGCAGCAAAAAATTCCTTTATTTTTATTTACTTTGTGGTGTAGTAGCAGGGCTGTTCCACCTAGTTTTATCACCTATATTAAGCGGTGCTACAGGGCCTACAATAGGTGCATCCGGTGCTATTTATGGCGTGCTTGCAGCGTTTGCTATTCTCTTTCCAAATCGGCTTATCTTCCTGTATTTCTTTATTCCTGTTAAAGCCAAGTATTTTGTTACATTTATGATTGTTATGGAATTTATGGTGGTTGATAGTGCTAATAGTGGAATTGCTCACCTTGCACATTTAGGCGGCGCACTTGCTGGATTAATTTTTATTTTAGCTGACAAAAATACTCATGCAGACATAAAAAATATTTTTAAATCGAAGTACTACAGAACTGATAAACCTTTCAACCCTTTTGGCGGAGTTGCTGAGAGGTTCAAAAGGAACAAAGCAGATGTGGAAGAGGCCAAATTTTACGATATTAATGATAGAAGGGAAGAGGAAGTAACTCAAGAAGTGATTGATAAAATTTTGGATAAAATCAGCCAAAGCGGTTACCAAAATTTAACCGAAAAGGAAAAGAAAATACTCTTTGAAGCAAGCAAAAAGATGAATTGATTAAATGTTCCGAATTATTAGAAACCGCTTAATTAGATCGTTGTTTTTTGCAGTAGTTATCCTATTCTTAACCGGTTGTGATCAAAAAATTGATGAGGAAAAATTTGTAGCGGTTTATTCAGATTTGCTTATCGCAAAGGACACAATTTCTTATTCAGGTTATTCAGAGGATGACCTGCTCAAGCAGATACTTAAAAAACACGATGTTAAATTTGCCGAATATGAGGCTACAATAAGCTACTATAATGAAGATTCGGAGAGATGGGAGGGTTTTTTTGATAAGGCTGCAGCATACCTTGAAGAACAAAGAAAATCTCCTAAATAATATTCCGGTTTTTTGCTTTGCATATTCTTATCATTGCGTAGGAAATTGCTGAAGGTAAGCGATTTTTTAGTTCCTTAAGATCCGTATATCCTCGTTTTAATTCCATTAAAATCACATTCTGAAGGTTTATATCGAAAAGATGTTCTATGCTTGTATCTGGTTCGAACTCAAGAATAGTTTCAATTTGCATCGAAATTACTTCTTCAGATAATTTCCGTAAAGAAGAAATCTCTTTTAGTGAAAATCCCTTGAGAAGTAATTCATAAGTTTCTTTAATACTAGATGGCATTTTAACTGATAGTGTTTCAGTTTCTTCGCGATTACGGATAAAGTCAGTTATTATGTGTAAAAATTCCTCACCAATTTTATTAAACATTCTCATGTTAAAACCAGGCAAACTCAATAATTCGCCTCTGCTTTTGGGTTTAACTTTAGATATTTCTTTTAGTAGTTCATCAGAGCATATTAAATAACTTGATTGAAGGAAGCGCTCAGAAATTTTTTGTCTTGCACTTCTCAGGAGATTATAGAGCTCTAAATCATCTTCATAGTGATAATTGTTATTGTTTAGTTTTGGTGAAGACTGTTGTATTCCATTACTAACAGACTGAGAACTAAGAAGCTTCTTCGAGTTATTCTTCGCTCTAATTATTTTTCCAATTGATAATAGGTTGTAAATCACTTCATCAATTTCATTTGAGTTATATTGTCTGCAAGATCCATAAGTAGAGATAAGCTTATACTGATTTTTAGTACTAACTCCTTGTAAAATTTTAACTAGTTCACTAATCGTTAATCCGCTGGAATTTTCACTTAGTGTTTGCAATATTATATCGGATAAGTATTCTATCGTACTGCCTAACTGTGTTGTTCCAGAACTACAATTATCACACTTCCCGCATTTATAATTGGATTGAGTCTCGCCAAAGTAGTTTAATATAAACTTAAATCGGCATTCCTTTGTATGTACATACTGAATAACTGAATCTATTTTTTTTTGACCTAATTGAAATCCTTCATTTAACCGGTTAAAATTAAGAACCAATCTTTCACTATTAACACGAGGAGAAGTAATTAAAATATTTTCTTTAGCCGTACTTTTTCGGTAGGCAATTATTCCCATGCTCTCGAGTAATGTCATCTTTTCATCAATTTCATCTTCAGTTAAATTTAATTTGGAGATCAGATTATTCTGGCTGATTTTCATACTTTTAAGGTAAACTTCGCTTCCGAACTCTCGCAATAATAAGAGTAATAAATTCTTGAGGTCATCGTAGGGACAATTTTCAATAAACTTTTTAAGCTTGTTCTTTTCTAGAACAATTTGAAGTTCGGATTTACGTTCGTAGTCTGAAATAATTTTTATATAACCGCCCGACTCTAGTATTTTAAGAGCTGTTATAATTAAAGCTCTATTCATTTCGCGTTTACAAAACCTGGAAATGAAATCATAATCAACTGCAGTTTCTTTCTCAGAAATATTTCCAAGCGCAATTTGTCCCAGGTTGCAAACAGCATCGTAAATAGCTTTAATATCCTTAACATTAGGATAGGAATTGGCTAAAAAATATTGGTGAATTTTTATATCTCTGTCATCATGGAGCAAGAAAATATTAGATTCTTTCCCATCTCTGCCGGCACGGCCAAATTCTTGGTAATAATTTTCCACTGAACCGGGAGTGTTGTAATGAATGATTAATCTAACATCTTTTTTATCTATACCCATACCGAAGGCATTTGTTGCAATGATAATTGGAACTCGATCAGACAAAAAGTCATCTTGAATTTTCTTTCTTAATTCCGGGGCTAAACCTGCATGATAATATGCACAATTAATTTTATGCATCATTAAGTACTCAGCAGCTTCTTCAGTACTTTTTCTGGAAGTGCAATAAATTATTGCCGGTGTTTTGAATTGCCTAATTAGTGATAGACATTGTTCATTCTTCTTTATTGACCGAATAACATTTAAACGAAGGTTCTCTCTTTCAAAACCCCGTATGTATATTTTTTTATTTTTAAACCCAAGTTGATTAGAAATATCGCTAATAACCTCTGGTGTGGCACTTGCTGTAAATGCAGAAATTTTATCAATTGAAATAAATTTGGTAAACTCAATTATATTTCTGTAACTAGGTCTAAAACTGTGTCCCCATTCACTTATACAATGAGCTTCATCCACAAAAATATACTCGGGATTGAGGTTTCTTATCCTTTCAGCAAACGATATATTTTCTAAACGTTCGGGGGCAACATACAGCAGCTTAATTTTTCCAAGAGCAATTTTATTTATTATATCTTCTGTTTCTTTTAAGTTCAAGGTGCTATTTATAAAAGCAGAGATTTCTCCACTTTTATTTAAACTATCAACTTGATCTTTCATTAGGGCAATTAGTGGAGAAATTACAATTGAAAATTTTTGAGAGATTAAAGCCGGTATCTGATAACAAATTGATTTTCCAGCACCTGTTGGTAATACAGCCAGAACATTATCCCCATTCAGAATTGAGTCTATTATCTCGGCTTGTCCGGGTCTAAATTCAGTATAACCAAAGTATCTTTTAAGTGCTTGCAGAGAATTCATTTCAATCTATGTTCTTTAAATAAAAATATATTATTGGATGCCTTGATACAAATAATATTCAACTTAATGTTTTGGATTATTATAAAGCGCAGTAACTAAAAATTCTTTAAATGCTAAATTAACTGAGTTAACATATATTATTAAAATTTGACTGTTATATGGTAATTTTTATTTCTAATTTTACATAATAAATCATTAAAATTTTTACAAAAACAAATATTTATACTGTAACATAACAAAAATATGAGATGCTAGATGGCAGATGAAAAATTAAAACTTGAAGATCTTTTAGAAAAAACATTGGTGACTTCGGATGGGAATCAGATTAATAGTGTTGTAATAATTGGCGCTGGCATTATGGGGCAAGGTATAGCACAAACCGTTGCTGCAGCTGGTATGGATGTTTTAATCATTGAAAAAGATGAGGAACACCTAAATAACTCTAAAGAGAATTTATCTGAGAACATTGACCGGGAAATTAAAAGATGGGCTATGACCCAATCAGAAAAAAAATCAATATTAAGCCGTATTCAATGGGATACTGGTCATGATAAAATAAATGATTATGATTTGATAATTGAAGCTGTGGATGAAGATTATGAATTGAAACGCTCGATATTTAAAAAGCTTGATCAGGTTGCCAGGAAAGACATCATCTTTGTTTCAAATACTTCAACACTAAGTCTTACAAAAATTGCTGAAGTCACACATCGGCAAGAAAAAATTATTGGTATGCATTTTCTCAACCCAGTGCCTAAGGTACCGGTAGTTGAGATTATAAAATGCTTGAATACTTCAAATAAAACTGTAGAAATAATTAAATCATTTGCTGCCAGAATTGGTAAAACACCTGTTGAGGTTTATGAATATCCTGGCTTTGTAACTACCAGAGCTATCGTTCCATTGTTAAATGAAGCAATGTACATTTTACTCGAGGATGTAGCAACTGCTAAGGATATTGACACGGCAATGAAATTGGGCTACAACTTTCAATACGGTCCTCTTGAAATGGCAGATATGATGGGACTAGATGAAGTATTGGCTTGGATGGAAACATTATGGAAAACACTTGGTGAACCTCGGTACCGTGCATGCCCAATTCTTAGAAAGCTGGTTCGTGAGAAAAAACTTGGACGTAAAACGGGTGAGGGCTTCTATAAATATGACGAAAATGGGAAAATAATTCTGGAATAATTTCAAAACTAAATTAGATGGTTATAAATGAGAGTTCTTGTTCTTAATTGCGGTAGTTCTTCGATTAAATATCAATTCATTAATACCGAAGAAAAAAATACACTTGCTAAAGGTGTAGTAGACAGAATTGGTATGAGCGGTGCTGTACTAAGCCATACTAGATATGACGGCGATACTATCAAAATTGCTGGTGAAATTTTGGATCACCAAATGGGAATTGAATATGTTCTTGGAGTAATGCTTAGTAAAAATCATGGTGTAATTGATGATAAGGATGATATAGATGCAATTGGGCATCGAGTTGTGCATGGTGGTGAGGCATTCTCTGGTTCAGTATTAATTACTAACGAGGTTGTAAGTGTTTTGCAAGACAATATTGAACTAGCCCCACTACACAACCCACCAAATATAAAAGGAATTCAAGCTGTAACGAGATTGTTACCCGGCAAACCACAAGTTGGAGTATTTGATACATCATTTCATCTTAATATGCCGCCAAAGGCATTTCTTTATGGTATACCGTATGAACTGTATAAAAAACATAAGATTAGGCGTTATGGATTTCATGGAACATCACACAAATATGTTTCCTATAGAGCAGCTGAGATATTAGGAAAAGAATTAAATAAACTAAAAATCGTTACTGCGCATCTTGGTAACGGATGCAGTATGGCAGCAGTTGATTGCGGCCATTCTATTGACACCACAATGGGTTTTACACCTCTTGAAGGGTTGTTAATGGGTACTAGAAGCGGAGATTTGGACCCTTCATTAATATTGTACATCATGAGTAAAGAAGGGCTTTCTTTAAATGAAGCTGGTACATTGCTAAATAAGCATAGTGGACTAATTGGAATAAGCGGTGAAAGCAGTGACATGCGGGAAATTCTTGCATCGGTAAAAGAAGATCATAAAAGATCTAAATACGCTTTTGAAATTTTCTGTTATCGTATAAAAAAATATCTTGGAGCCTATGCTGCTGCAATGGGCGGGCTGGATGCATTTGTTTTTACAGGCGGAATAGGTGAGAATGCCCCGGATGTTAGAGAAGAAGTATGTAAAGGATTGGAATTTCTTGGAATCCGAATTGATCAAAAAAAGAATAAAAATAATGATGAAATGATCTCAACAGACGATTCGAATACTGCTGTACTTCGAATACCAACAAATGAAGAACTTGTTATTGCACTGGATACGCATGAGATTGTAAAGTCGCAATCAGCGAAATAAGCACTAATGCAAATTATTATATTAAGATCATAACCTTCTTCTCAATAGATGAATCTTGAAACATTTTTACTTTCTTTCATTCCTCTATTTGTGGCAATTGATATAATTGGAACAGCTCCAATATTTCTTGGCTATACTCACTCAATATCAGATACAGCAAAGAAAAAATTGGTACTAGAAGCAGTACTTGCTGCCTTTGCTGTCGCAATGTTTTTCCTTTTTGGAGGGAAATTAATCCTAAATTTTCTTGGAATAACAATAGACGATTTCAGAATAGCTGGCGGAATTATTCTGCTAATTTTATCAATTAACGATATCATTGCCTCCTAGGAAAAAGTCAGAAATCCGGGCACTGATATCGGAGTAGTTCCTCTTGGAGTTCCCTTAATTATGGGACCAGCAGCATTAACTACTATTCTAATTTTGGTGGATAATTTTGGATATCTGACAACAATATTTTCAATGACTTTAAATTTTATTATTGTGTTGATTGTATTGCTAAATGCCAAGCTGCTGTTAAAAGTAATCGGGGATGGAGGATCTAAAGCCTTTGCAAAAATTGCATCATTGTTCCTTGCAGCAATTGCAGTTATGATGATTCGGGTCGGTGTTCTGAATGTACTTGCAACAACCCAATAGGCTGTAAATAAATATAGTTTCTTATCAGGTTCATGCTTTATAACACACTTACCATAGCATGAATTGTAAAAACAAAAAAAACAAATCCAAATCACATATAGTGTTAAAAAAATTTATGATTTTTGCTATAGAAAGTTTACTTTATCTACTGAATAAAATCAGCTAAGAATAATTAATCTAGCTCTTCAATAATTTAATAACAGAATTTATAATAGACATATGAATTTAGGTTTAAGCGGCAAAACCGCATTGGTAACAGCAGCTAGTAAAGGGATTGGAAAATCTGTAGCAGAAGAATTAGTGTCAGAAGGCTGCAATGTAGCTATTTGTTCAAGGACAAGGAGCGATTTAGAACAAACTGCTGATGAGATAAAACAAAAATATAATGTTGATATTTCTTGGAGCGTTTGTGATCTTAATAAAGCTGCTGATATTGAGGCTACATTTAATATTGTACAAAAGCAATTTGGTAAAATCGATATTTTAGTAAATAATTGCGGCGGACCTATTCCTGGTTTTTTTCAAGATATGAGCGATGAGGATTGGGTTCATGCTTTCGAGCAAGTTTTTCTGAGTGCAGTTAGGTTTAGTAATTATGTAATTCCTGGAATGATTGTTAAGCAATGGGGCCGAATAATAAACATCACTTCTATATCTGTTAAACAGCCAATCGATAATTTGATACTTTCAAACTCATTTAGAACTGGTTTGATCGGCTTTGCCAAATCTCTAAGCAACGAATTTGCCAAGTATAATATTACAGTAAATAATATTGCTCCTGGTTATACGTTAACAAATAGACTTTACGATTTAGCGGTAGGCCGAGCAAAACAAGCTGGTAAATCACACGAAGAAATTCTTGCTGATATGGCAAAACAAGTTCCTATGAACCGGTTAGCGCGTCCTGAAGAAATAGGATCACTGGTTGCTTTTCTTTGTTCGAATCAAGCCGGGTATATAACTGGAAATACAATTCATGTTGATGGCGGTTGGGTTAAGGGATTATTTTAAAATATTAAATAACGATTATATTACTTAGTGAATGGAATTTAATGATAAAAGAAATTGAAATATTAGTTCAACCGGGTTTACATGAGGATTATGAGCATTTAACTAAAAGTGCAGCCGAACGGCTAAAGTGTGATATAAATGAAATCATGGCTGTTCAGCAAATTAAAAGATCAATTGATGCGCGAGGTCGAGAGCCGCTTTATAGAATTAACGCTAAAGTGTATATAAAAGAATTTCCTCCGGAAACTCCAAGTTTAATTGAATACTCACCTGTTAGCAGCAAAGAAAAGATTATAATAGTTGGCAGCGGACCTGCGGGATTATTTGCTGCTCTGAAATTAATCGAACTTGGAATTAAGCCCGTTATACTTGAAAGAGGAAAGAATGTTCAGGAAAGAAGAAGAGATCTGAGAGCTCTTCAACAGGAACATTTTGTTAACCCAAATTCAAATTATTGTTTTGGTGAAGGTGGTGCAGGAACTTTTAGTGATGGAAAGCTTTACACAAGATCGACCAAGCGAGGAGATGTTAAAAAAATTCTGCAGGTATTCGTTCAGCATGGTGCTAATAAGAATGTTCTAATTGAAGCTCATCCTCATATTGGTTCAAATAAATTGCCCGAAATTGTTCAAGCGATGCGCAATACAATTCTATCGAATAATGGAGAGATTCATTTCAACTCACAAGTTACTGATTTTATAATTAAAGATGGAAAAATTTCTGGTGCAATTGTTAATAATTCTGAAGAGTATCTTGCTGATGCAGTAATTTTGGCAACTGGACATTCTGCAAGGGATATTTTCCATTTGGTTCATAAAAAAGGGCTTAAAATGGAATCAAAAGATTTTGCGATGGGTGTAAGAATTGAGCATCCTCAATCAATTATAAATGAAATCCAATACCACAGCAAGAGTAAAAATGAAAACCTTCCATCAGCAAGCTATAGTTTAAGTATTCAACTAGAGGGAAGAGGAGTCTATTCATTTTGCATGTGTCCTGGTGGTATTATTATACCTGCAGCAACTGCACCTGGTGAAATTGTAGTGAATGGAATGTCTTTAGCCAAAAGGAATTCACCTCATGCTAATTCAGGTTTAGTAGTTTCAGTAACCTCAAATGATTGGAAACACCTTTCCGGAGAAGACCCATTTGGCGGATTAATTTTACAGCAGAATTACGAAAAAAGTGCATTTGAGTGGGCAAATAAAACTCAGAGTGCACCAGCACAACGGGTAACGGATTTTTTAAAAGGCAAATTCTCTAGCACCTTACCAACCACATCTTATATCCCTGGATTAACATCATCACCTTTGCATCAGTTGCTTCCCGAGATATTAAATAAAACTCTTAAAAAGGCATTAATGGTTTTTGGAAGGAGAATGGTGGGGTATATAACAGATGAAGCTATTATAACAGCCGCAGAAAGCAGAACCAGCAGTCCTGTAAGAATTGTTAGAGATCGGGAAACATTCATGCATCCTCAAGTGGAAGGATTATTTCCTTGCGGAGAAGGTGCAGGTTATGCTGGGGGCATCGTATCCTCTGCAATGGATGGCGAGAACGTTGCCGAAGCTGTTAAGCGATATTTAAAGGTTTATTAATTTTAGGTGCATGATGCATCATGCACCTAAGTTGATATTCAGCATCTCTTGTTTTACATAGTATGTTTCACTTCATCAAAATCATCTTCCTAGTTTCAATAAATGAACCGCCCTTTATTTGATAGAAGTAAACTCCGCTTGAAAGATTGCTAGCCTGAAAATCTACAGAGTAATAACCTGCGTCTTTTTCTCCACTTACTAAAGTCTCAATGTCATGCCCAAGTGAATCATATATCTTAAGCGTAATGGTTTGGCGTCTATTAATTGCATATTCAATATTTGTTGTTGGATTAAACGGGTTAGGGTAATTTTGGTTTAACTGAAAATTTTCCGGCAGTGAATTTAATTTATCATCAGTCTTGGTAACAAAAGAAGCTACATTGCTGTAACTAGAAGAGGAAGTTGAATTAAATGCGGATACTCGATATCCATATGAGAAAGCATTTGAAATTGAATTATCTAAAAAAGACGTAACATTTGCAGCAACCGAATCAACCAATTCGAAAGCATTTGTACCGACTTGTCTTTCAATTTTAAATCCAGTTTCATTATCGGAGTTATCATTCCACTCTAGTTCAATTGATGTTGGGCTGTTTGACACAACCCGAAGATTTGAAGGAGCATCGATAGAAGAATTGGACTTTAACTTATAAATCCTTCCATTAAATGAGCAAATGTAAAGCTCATTATTCTCGTCAACACCAAATGAAGAAATGCTGCCATTTGCAGTAAGCAAAAGTTGATTTACTGCTGGATTAACACCATCATATGTTAGCGCCCATATTTTACGTGAGATAAAATCAGCGTAAATATATTTTCCAAATAATTCAGGAATATTAGATCCTCTGTATACAAATCCTCCGGTAATTGAGCTGCCTTCTTGGTGCGAATATTCCCAAACTGGCGGGATATACTCTGTTGATGTACATCCGTCTAGATCATAATCGTGTGAGCCTTCATAACATCTCCAACCATAGTTTCCGCCTTTAACAATCAAATCAATTTCTTCCCATGCATCTTGTCCAACATCAGCACACCATAATCTGTTACTGGGAATATCAAAACTAAATCGCCAAGGATTTCGAAGCCCAAAAGCGAATATCTCTTCTTTATAACCTTGATTATTATTCACGAATGGATTATCGATTGGAATTGAGTAGTTCTTATTTCCTTGAGCTTGATCAACATCAATTCTTAACAATTTCCCAAGAAGGGAAGATTTGTTTTGCGCATTGTTCTGTGGATCTCCACCGGAACCGCCATCACCAAGAGCAATATACAAATAACCATCTGGACCAAAACTCAACTGCCCTCCATTATGATTGCTGTAAGGTTGCGGTATTTCCATCAAAATTTTTGATGAATGTCTATCTGCTGAATCTGAATTTGTACTGCTCACCTGGAATCTAACAATTAGTGTCCTACGGTAAGGTTGTGATTTTGTATAGTTCACAAAAAAGTATCCATTGTTTTCATAGTTTGGATGAAATGCCAAACCAAGCAGACCCATTTCACCGCCGCTTGATACACTATCACTTATATCTAAAAATATTTTTTTAACGGAGACATCAGAATAGTTTTCAAAGACATAAATAATTCCGGTTTGTTCAACAACAAAAATCCTATTTGTTCCATCAGCAGAATTCTGAAGATCTAAAGGATTACTAAATGTTAAATTTGGAAAAGCGTTGTGTATTGTAATCTGCGAGAAGTTTTTATCTGAACAGCTTAAACAAAGCATGGCTAAGGTTAAAATCATCTTTTGCATCGTGGTACCTGCTATTGATTAACAAATAATTTAAAATTGTTCATTAAGAATTATGGTCTCAAATAAGTTAGTAAAAATAATAGAAAGGGGATGTGCGCTTGTGTGGAACCTTTGTTTTTTAAAAGAAAGTAAGAGACAGATAAACTAAACTTGCTTTAAGAAGAAATTAAAAACTCAGTTTCTTTTTTTTATTCTTTTTCAATTCTTGAGGTGCTGTATTTGTTTCATAACGTTTAACAAGATCATCAACTTTATAACCAGATTCTTCAGAGGCTTTTTTAAGACCGCTGAAAAATTCATAAGTACTTTTTATTTCTTCTAAGATTTTCTTTTGAATTTTAGCATCTACTTTTTGCGGTTTAGTTCTTTTTGCCGAAGTTTTAGTGGTTGAAATAGTACTCTTCAAGTTATCCCAAGTGAATGATATGCAATTAAGAGTGAACAACCAATCCAGAAGATATTCGAATCTTTCCTTTGAATAGTAATAAATTCCGTCATATTCATTGTAGTTCAGATAATCTCGTATTAGATAGGATTCAAAAAGCCTGCTTATTAATAATAGTTCCTTGCTCTTTTCGGTTGATTCAGTTTCATTTATATGATTTTTAATTTTATTTGACTTGACTTTAGTTAAATCAGATAGAAAACTAAACAATAGAGCTTTAGAGCTTAAACATCTTATTAATGAAATATCTCTGGTTTTTAATTCTTGAGGGTGATTTTGCTTGTTGAAAAACTCGTGCAACAATCTATCAATCCAGAGACGATCAAAAATGTTTTCACTTTCAGCTTTATGAACAAAGTTTCTATTTAGAACCTTAAGGATATCTAGCACAAAAAGAATCTGATGATTGATTTCAGTATTCGAATTAAGTATTGTTAACTCAGATAATGGTTTTAGATACTTTGCATCGATTGCGGTATTGTTAATGAAATAATTAAAATTTTTAAACTTGTTTAAGTCTTCGCGGAGCTCACTGATTAACTCATTGTTCATTAATGGAATATTTTCCAGCCGATTAATTTCATTTATAACATTATTGATCTTGTTAAGAACGTCCTTTTCGATATCTGAAATTTCAATAGTATTGCTGCCTGAAAAACAGAATGCTTCAAAATCTTCAGAAGCTTTTTTATCTAATAATTCTTTAAATGACTCATGAACAGGAATTAATGTATGCTCTTTTACAGCATCAGATATCGAATGAACACCTTTCCCATTCAGCCTGTAGTACAATTTGCTGTAAATACCTGTTGAGTCATAAACCTCACGGAATTCCCAATAAATCTTATATTCATATCCTTTTAGATAGAAATAAAATCCATGATCCAGAATGTCTTTTCCGCTGAACAAGTGTTCTAAATTTGTTTTATGTTCTCTGCAGATGTAGAAAATTTTACTATCATATTTAAATTGAAGTGCATCTCCAACTTTTACTCTATTCAAAATATTAGTTCCATCATTTCCGGCAACAGCTTTCGGTACAGAATGGTTAATTGTTCCTTTGCACTCTTGATAAGCGTTATTATAAATAACCAGAACTTTTTCGTTACCAATCATATTGGTGAAAGCAAAAACATTAGGATTGCTATTTCCAAAGTCGCTGTAAGTTTCATAAAAATTAAAATTAATTACTTCAGCAAATAAGTATCTTTTTTTAGTAAGAGGGAAAATTTCGTACTCGTGTCTGTGAATTAAATATTCATCGGCACTTTCATCATAGTAAGCACGTTTATATTCCATCCCATATTTTTCGGATAGCCCTTCAATTTGTCCATGACCAAACATCGGAAGCCCGGGCAGTGTAACCATAAGCATGGCAACGCCAAAATACTTGTCGCCTTTGCCAAATTGATTTACTGCTGTTTCTTCATCGGGATTACTCATAAAGTTAACATAGCGTTTTAATATTTCTGGATTAAAGTCCAGAGTATTCTTAATAAGATCATGATATTTATCATTTTCTTCTTTCATTAGCATGTGCATGAATGCGGAATTATAAACTCTGTGCATTCCAAGGGTTCGAACAAAGTAACCTTCCATTAACCAAAAAGCTTCCGCAAGAAGAAGAGTATTTGGCATTTCGGTATTTATCCTATCCACAAGTTCGCGCCAAAACTCAACAGGAATAGCTTTATCAAAATCTTGCCGCGACATAGCATAATCGGAACGGGATGGAATAGCGCCGCCGGTACCTGGCATTGGGAACCAAAGCCTTTGATAATGTTTTTTTGCTAGTGTCATTGCGGCATCAAAGCGAATGATCGGAAATTTTCTAGCAACATGCATAATAGTTTGAATTAATGATTCTCTGACTTCGGGTAAAAGTAAATTTAATTGGGCAGTATCATTCCACGGCATATGCGTTCCATCATTCCCATGATAAAAATATCTAACATCTCCAGTGTATTTATCTTTTCGCTGAAAAACTACCGCCGCATCTTGCCGGGAATAATATTTGTCTTCAATTCTAACTTCAACTCGGTCATCGTCTGAAAGGTTAGGCCCAGTAAAACTATAACTTGGATAAGGCGGATAACTGGTTTGAATAAAATAATCTGGTTTTTCTACAACCCATTTGGAATAAATACCAGTATGATTTGGAACCATGTCGCTTGCAATTCTTATTCCGCGCTGCCAAGCACGCTGCTTTAGATTTTCAAACGCCTCCTCACCTCCAAGTTCAGAAGCAATTACGTAATCATAAAGTGAATAAGCAGATGAAACCGCATCAATGTTTCCAGAAATATGTTTAATTTTTTTTGAAGCACTGCTTCGTTCCCAAATTCCAATAAACCACAATGCAGTAAAGTTCCACGCTGCAAGTTGGTCAAGTTCTTCGTCTGGAATTTGATCGAGTCTATGAATGTGCCTTTTATACTTTTTGGAAAGTTGATCAAGCCATACATAAGTGTTTTTTGCTATCATAACTACTTTGGGCATCCAATCTACATCCAAGGTGAATTTTTCATATTCCGAATGAAAGAATGCACTTTCATCAACACTAAGTTCTTCGCCTGCTTTTAATTTTGATTTTAGATACTCATAATAATCTTTCAGTTTGTCAAATTGCGGAACCGGCGGTGTACCTTTTTCTCCGCCTCCATGCTGAATGAATAATTTTATATCTTCTTGAATCAAATCCTTACCCGAAAGAATTCGTTTATGAAAAGCATCATAAACATAAACACCCCAATTCTTGAGGATGTAATCCAATTGTTCTTCCAAGTTATGCGGGCTATTGATGATCGGTTTACGAAGAAATTGAATTAAAGGTAAGTTTTCGGGTCCAATAGTTTTTTCAGTGCTAAGGTAGTTTTCTGTTTCATCTATTACCTCAAGGTACTTTGATTTTTCTAAGAGATTTTTATCGCTAAACAGTTCTTGTATCAATTTGCCTGCAGGATTAGAATTCTCTAGCTGAAGTAAAATAAGTTCTTCTAAAATAATTTCGGTATTTGCTTTATCAACAGTATAGGAATTTAAGTACTCGTGTGCTGAAATCTTTCCGACTTGAACATCTATTGGGGGGAATTCTTCAACATATTCAAGAAACACTTTATGCAATTCCTTTTCTCCAATATGAAGCGAGAGGGCCTCCAATGTACGTTTAATTACACCAGGATTTTCGTTTTCTTCGTACCATCTTATTAAGAAATGGAATATTTCGTGGATTAATCCAACTGCATTGATTATTCCTGGTGTAACTTGCTGATCAGATTTCCCTTCACTTTTTCTCTTCTCGTTTATTTTATTTGAAAGCTCCCTTGCTTGTCTGAAATTCGCAACAATTAGATCTCCAGTATTTGAAAATAAAGATTTATCAAGCTGATATTTCAATCTTGCAATTTTAGCAACATGAAAATCATAGGTGATTGTGCTTGAATTAAAAACCGAGAAGGGAACATGTCCCATATTTTAAACCCTCGAAGTGAAAATATGTTGAATTTGTAGACTATTCGAAGGAAATATAATAAAACTGAATTAAAAAAAGGCAGTTAACAAAAAATTCCTAAAATTGGATGGGATATATAATTTAAGTTTACGGGAATGAACCCCAAATCAGCTGTTAGTGCTGCAGGTGATAAGCAATATTCGAACCCACCCATGTTTTATTTTTATTAAAATCAACACCCATCATTTTACCTTTACTGGTTCTGATTAGATTGGTAGCAAGCACTGGTTTTTCATCCCATAAAATCATTAACCTAATTTCAACTTTAGCAAACTCGTCCGGAGTTTCAATTACAGGTGCGTATTCAACTTTTTCCTGAAGAATATAATTTGATTTATTTGAAATCTTTTTCAGCATTTCTTCTGTTACATCAACTTCAACTCCTAAGCCTGCAAATGAAAATAATGGTTTGAGTACAAAATTTTCTAGGTCAGCTGGATATTTTTCAAGTTCATTTAGGAAAAAACAACGAGGAACGTATTTACCTTTAAGTGATGGCAGGGAATGTTTGCTGATTTTAAAAAACCAATTTGGATGACCAGCCCATTCGACATCAAGATCATCTGTAAAATTAAAGTTAAACTTAAAATTTTTGCGTTCTAATTCATCATAAATAACGCGATTGTAAATTCTTTGAATGGGAATTTCCTTACCGCCTTCCAAATAATACAACTGCCGACCTTTTTTAATTACTTCAGAAAGATTTACAATTCTTATACCTGTCAACTCCTGTGTACAAGCAAAATCTACTCTAGTTTTTTGTAGATGAGGATCGATTTCAAGCAGTACCACATTTTTTGGATCGTGATCTGCCAAAATTACTTTCTTAAGCAGATTTATATAACTCAATTCATCAAGACCATTAAAAAAATTTGTAAATCTGTCAGGTATTTTAAAATGTTTTCGGATAATTCTATCGAGAAAAACTTGATATCCAAATAATGATGGAAAACCTTGAAGCTCAATTAATTTGGGTTCGAATATTCCGCTTTTATTTTTTGTAATAGCAAAATCTAAACATAGGAAACAAGGATGGGGTGTATCGTTAGGAACAAATTGATTCTCTGGAATAGCACTTTGAGACTTTACTTTAAAACTTTCATTGCTTAATTGACTCAGTAAATCGTTAGAAGCTTCAATAAGTTTACCAGTTAAGTCTCCACTTAAAAAAAGCGGCGTTTCAGAAACTCTAAAATCAATTGGATAATAAGTAAAGGATTTGAGGTTGTGAATAAAATTATCATAAGCTGCAGGGTTAAAAGCTTTGTTGTACTCTTTTCTTAATTCAGGAATCATAAAGTACTATTCAGTTTTAGTTTTTGTTCGGATTGCTTTTTTCTTCTAAGCCGTAATGTGTTTCATCGATGATATAATCTACAACAGCTTTCGTATCGTAAGATTGTTCCCAAATTTCAAGCTGGCGGTCTGCACCGGTTCCGTAATCAAGAATTTTTTTAATGTATTCAAGTTCGTGTCTGGAATTTAACTCGTCAGCAACGTCATCAACAAACTCTAAAAGTTCGTAAATAAGAGCTTTTGTATCGACTTCTTCCTTCTTTCCAAAATCAATTAATTTACCTGATATTCCGTAGCGAGCTGCTCTCCATTTATTTTCAGCAATCAAAGCTCGCCGATATAATCTAAAACCTAAATTCTGCTTAATTAATCTATGCAGTTTTGCAACAACTGCTTGACAGAGAGCAGCCAGGGCAATTGTTTCATCAACACGCATTGGGATATCACATACTCTAAATTCAAGTGTGTCAAATGCCGGATGGACTCTGATATCCCACCAAATCTTTTTAGCGTTATCAATGCAATTAGTTTTTATTAGAAGATTCACGTAATTATCAAATTCGGAAACACTGCTAAAATAATCCGGAATTCCTGTACGCGGGAATCTATCAAACACTTTGCTTCTGTACGATTTAAAACCTGTATTTCGCCCAAGCCAAAAAGGTGAATTAGTGGATAAAGCAAAAATGTGCGGTAGAAAATATCGTGCAGCATTCATTATATGAATAGCAATCTCTCTGTCGTTAACACCAACATGAACATGCAATCCGAAGATTAAATTTGCGCGTGCAACTTGCTGCATATCAGATACAATGTTTTTATACCGCGGATGTACTGTGATTTTCTGATCTTTCCAATGCGAGAAGGGATGTGTTCCTGCAGCTGCAATTCTTAACCCATTTTTCTTGGCGAGATTAGCTAAGTCCCTTCTCAAACGGGTAACTTGTTTTCTTGCGTCATTAACATCCTGGCAAACATCGGTTCCCATTTCAACAACCGATTGATGCATTTCCGCTTTTACATTTTCTGCTAAAATTAATTTGCCATCTTCAAGAATTTGCTGTATATGTGATCTCAGTTCCCGGCTTTCAGGATCAACTATTTGGAATTCCTCTTCAATTCCAAGTGTAAACAATTTCTTTTCTTCCATAGATTTTTCTCTTAA
>JACAFC010000031.1 GCA_013388515.1 Ignavibacteriaceae bacterium
CAACTGAAGCTGATTGGCAGCGAGTACTTGATGTGAATTTAAAAGGAACTTTTCTAGGAATGAAATACGCAATCCCAGTAATAAGAAAATCTGGAGGTGGTTCAATAATTAACATATCATCAATAGCTGCACTGGTTGGACTAGCTGACCGAGCTGTTTATTCAGCGTCGAAAGGTGGTATTATTTCGATGAGCCGTGCAGCTGCAATGGACCATGTTAGCGAAAATATTCGGATAAATTGCATCGCTCCAGGTACTGTTGACACTCCATGGATTGAAAGAATTACCCAGACCTATGCGAACCCAGCTGAAGCAAAAAAGTCAATGATGGATAGACAACCGCATGGGAGACTTGTTTCCCCAGATGAAATTGCTGCCATGGCTGTTTATCTTGCTTCAGACGAATCGAAATCGACAATAGGAACTGTAATGGTTGTTGATGGCGGAATGACAGCAAAATAGCAGCTTGTAAAATTTCAAGATAGAAACCAATCTGCTTTGACATCTTTCAATTCGAAATAAAATTCAGAACGTTATTCCTTATTAAAATTATCCGCAACATTTTTATTGTTTACTTATAATATCTTATTAACAATAGGTAAAATTGATGTAAGAATTTGCGAATGATGATTATTGGTCTCTACAAATCTTTGGCCTATAAAGTTGTTCGCAAAATGGTTAATAAAAAACGCAAATCGGCTGTTTTATTTTTTCTTTGAATGCTATTTATATTTACATGAAACATAAATTTTTTAAGGAAATTTAGGTTGAGAGCATTACAATTTATTATCTTTTCGTTAGTATTTTTTCATTCACAGTCTGCAAGTAAAGAAATGATAACTAAAGAATTATTCGGCAAATTATCTTCAGGTGAAGAAGTATATCTGTACACACTAACCAACAATTCTGGAATGAAAGTCCAAATTATTAACTATGGAGCGATTGTTGTTTCCCTTTATGTTCCTGACAAATTCGGAAAGCTTGAAGATGTTGTATTCGGGTTTGATGATGTAAAGGGGTATGAAAACGACAATTCATTTATTGGGACCATTGTTGGAAGATACGGTAATAGAATAAATAAATCGAAGATAGTAATCGATGGAATTGAATATCAACTTACTTCTAATGAGGGTGCAAATCAACTGCATGGTGGACCAAGAGGATTTTTCAAAGTGCTATGGGATGTTGAATATAAATCTTCCGATTCATTTCCATCACTAAAGCTTAAATACCACAGCCCCGATGGAGAAGAGGGTTATCCTGGAAACGTTGATATCGAAGTTACATACTCATTAACTAAATATAATGAACTCCGAATAGATTACTCAGCAAGTACGGACAAACCAACTGTACTTAACCCCACCCATCATTCATACTTTAACTTAAGCGGAAACTTTACATCAACCATTCTTGATGATGTTTTAATGCTTGATGCTGATTTCATTACTCCTATAGATTCAACCTTAATCCCTACAGGAGAGTTTATGAAAGTCCAAGACACACCATTCGACTTCAGAAATCCAAGGAAAATTGGAGAACGAATTCGAGATGATGATGAGCAATTAAAGTTTGGCAGCGGATACGATCACAATTGGGTATTGAACAAATACGATGGAACAGTCCGCAAAGTTGGAACGCTATATAATTCTAGTAGTGGCAGATTGATGGAAATCTATACTGATCAACCTGGTATTCAGTTTTACTCGGGCAATTTTATTAACGGAACATTGAAGGGTAAGAACGGAATTATTTACAAATATCGTACTGCACTGTGTTTAGAAACGCAGCATTATCCTGATTCTCCAAATCATCCGGCATTTCCATCCACAAGGTTGAACCCCGGTGAATTGTACCAGCAAACAACAATTTATAAATTCAAAGTTGAATAGAATTTATATGCACAGCTGTTAAGAGTTTTTATGGGATATTAAGTACACGTTAAAAAAATAAATCTTTACTTTATATTAAGACTTACTAAGAGCATAAACGTCCGGTAAATTTCATTAACAAAAATTTATGAAGGGAAATTATGAGTATTCTCACTACAATCGACTGGCTTGTTATTGTTTTTTACTTTTTAATTATTGGGGCATTAGCATGGTGGATAATAAGAAAACAGAAAAAAACAACTGATGGTTACTTTTTAGCTGGAAGAAGTCTCGGTTGGTTCATAGTAGGAGCATCTATATTCGCTTCTAATATTGGCTCTGAACACCTTGTTGGATTAGCAGGATCTGGTGCTACCGATGGAGTAGCTATGGCACATTACGAACTGCATGCATGGTGTTTGTTAATACTGGGTTGGGTGATGGTACCTTTTTACATGAGATCAAAAATTTACACTATGCCTGAATTCCTTGAGAAAAGATTTTCCCCTACTGCTCGTACTGTCCTATCTGGAATTTCCCTCGTTGCGTACATCTTAACAAAAATTGCAGTTGGAGTTTTTGCAGGCGGTGTTGTATTTGCAGTATTACTTCCGGAAATGAACTTTCTTGGTATGGATAGTTTTTGGATTGGTTCCATTCTTGTAATAGTAATAACAGGAATTTATACAGTACTTGGTGGAATGGAGGCGGTTGCATACACTGAAGCACTGCAGACTATTATTTTAATAATCGGTTCTGCATTAGTAACTATTTTTGGATTACAAGCAATAGGAGGTTGGACAGAATTAAGAGCGATTGTAGGCTCTGAGATGTTCAATCTTTGGAAACCTCTTGTACCCGCTGGTGTTGAGGGCACCTGGGCACCAATAAAAGAAGCTGGGAAAATGGCTTGGTATTTCAATGATAATTATCCTTGGATAGGAATGCTTTTTTGTGCACCAATTATTGGGTTATGGTATTGGACAACCGATCAGTACATTGTTCAACGAACTCTTGGTGCGCCAAATGAAACTGAGGCAAGGCGCGGTTCAATAGCAGCTGCATTCTTTAAGCTTTTACCGGTTTTTATTTTTATAATTCCTGGAATCATTTGTTACGGATTAGCAGTTAGTGGAAAAATCCCCGTTATACAACAACATTTAATTGGACCCGATGGACATATAATCCGGGATAATGCACAGCAGGCATTTCCATTAATGGTAGCTAATATATTGCCTGTTGGTATAAGAGGAATTGTTGTTGCCGGATTGCTTGCTGCACTTATGAGTTCTCTTGCGGGAGCTTTTAATGCATCATCCACTTTATTCACAATAGATTTTTATTCGAGGTTAAGACCAAATACTTCACAAGAAAAATTAGTATGGGTAGGAAGAGTAGCAACAACTGTAATGGTTATTATTGGTTTGCTTTGGTTACCAGTTATTAAAGGAGGAAAAGGATTATATGATTATCTTCAAGGAGTACAAGCTTATCTAGCGCCGCCAATCTTTGTAGTATTCTTTGCCGGTGTCTTTCATAAACGCCTAAATGCAAAGGGATGCCTTGCCGCACTGTACACAGGTTTTGCTCTAGGTTTAATAAGATTAGCCATTGATACACCTATTAAACTTGTTGAAGGTTTTAAATATTCGGAAGGATCATTCTTTTGGATAATAAATAATATATTCTTCCAGTACTATAGTCTTTTAATCTTTATAATCAGTCTTGTTGTAATGGTTGTTGTTAGTTACATGACAGAAGCGCCGGAATATAGTAAAATAAGCGGTTTAACATATGGTACTGTAACTGATGAACACAAAAAAGCTACCAGAGCAAGCTGGGATGCAAGAGATGTCATTGCATCTGCATTTGTATTAGTGCTTATTCTAATAGCTTACATCTACTTTTCTGGATAAACTAATATGAGTAAATATTCTATTGGTTTAGATTTTGGCACCAACTCATGCAGATCTTTAATTGTTGATGTATCAAACGGTAATGAAATAGCTTCGCATGTATTTCCTTATCCTTCGGGCAAGGATGGGGTCCTAGTGGACACATCCGACCCCAACCTTGCCAGACAAAATCCCAGCGATTATTTGCTGGGAATCGAAGTAACAATTAAAGAAGCAATTAAGGCTGCAAAAAAATCTCTTCCCCAATTCAACACCAATGATATAATTGGTATTGGTGTTGACACTACCGGAAGCAGCCCTTTACCTGTTGATGAAAATGGTTTACCACTCAGTTTTAATCCTCAATTTAAAGATAACCTTGCCGCTTATGTGTGGTTATGGAAAGATCATACCAGCTATGCCGAAGCTTCACTAATTACTGAAACCGCATTTAAAATTCGTCCAAAATATTTAGCAAAAATTGGCGGTGTGTATTCTTCGGAATGGTGGTGGAGCAAAATACTTCATTGCAAGAACACCGCCCCTGAAGTATACGAAAATGCTTATAGCTGGGTGGAAATATGCGATTGGATAACAGCTCACCTTATTGGCCAACTAACTCCATCGAAAATAAAAAGAAGTGTTTGCGCCGCAGGCCATAAAGCAATGTTTAATATGCAGTGGAATGGATTACCTGACGAAGAATTTCTGGAAACATTATCTCCTGGCCTTGGTAAATTGCGACCCCGTTTGTACAGCGAAGCTTTTTCTTCTGAAAAACTCGCGGGTTATTTATCAGAAGCTTGGTCAAAAAGTTTAGGACTTTCAAAAAATGTTGCCGTTTGTATTGGTGCTTTTGACGCACATATGGGAGCCGTTGGAGCTGGTATTAAGGCTGGTACTCTGGTTAAAATTATGGGCACAAGTACTTGTGATATTATGGTATCGCCGGAAGAGGAAAAACTCAACGATATACCTGGCGTGTGTGGGATTGTTAATGGCTCCGTTATGGAAGGGTATTTTGGAATTGAAGCCGGACAATCAGCCGTTGGAGATATTTTCCTTTGGTTTGTAAATAATCTTGTACCTGAAAGTTATGGTAAAACACAAGATGAAAAATTTAGAAATCTTGAGGACGCTGCTTCTAAACTAAAACCAGGCGAAAGTGGTTTGCTCGCACTCGATTGGAATAATGGTAATCGAACAATTCTTGTAGATGTTCGGCTGACTGGACTTCTAATTGGTCAAACTCTTCATACACAACCTCATGAAATTTATCGTGCATTAATTGAAGCAACTGCCTTTGGTGCTCTTGCAATTATAGATAGAATCCAAGATTATAATGTTTCAATCAGCGAAATTATAAATTGCGGTGGACTGGCAAGCAAAAATCCTTTGATGATGCAGATTTACGCCGACATTACAAATCGCCCAATGAAAATTTCGAGAAGTGATCAAACTCCAGCGTTAGGAGCTGCTCTGCTTTCTACTATTGCTGCTGGAAAAATTAATGGCGGATATGATTCGGTTGCAGAGGCTCAAAATTCGATGACAGGTACAGGATTAGTTTTTAACCCTATAAAAAATAATCATGAGATTTATAAAAAACTTTATAAACTGTACAAACAACTTCATGATGGATTTGGCACAAAAGCTTGGACTGGCAACATGTACAACTTAATGAAAGAATTGCTGGATATACGTGATGAAGTTAGGAGAAAAACTTAATGCTTGAAAGCCTAAAGCAAGAGGTATTACAGGCAAACCTCGACTTAGTAAAACATGGACTAGTAATCCTCACTTGGGGTAATGCCAGTGGTATTGATCGTGAACGTGGGCTAATTGTTATTAAACCAAGCGGAGTTAAATATGATGAGCTATCGCTCGAAAGCCTAGTCGTTGTTGATCTTGAGGGTAAAATCATTGAAGGAAATAACAGGCCTTCATCGGATACGCAAACTCATATCGAATTATACAAAGCGTTTTCTGAAATTGGTGGAATCTCGCATACACACAGCAAATATGCAACCATGTACTCACAAGCATGTAAAGAAATTCCCTGCCTTGGTACAACCCACGCTGATCATTTTTCTGGAAATATTCCATTAGCAAGGTTTTTAACAGATATAGAAATTGAAGATGGCTACGAAAAAAATACAGGTAAAGTTATAGTTGAAAGATTTAAAACTCTCAATCCTAAAAAAACTCCAGGGGTTTTAGTTTCAGGACACGCTCCGTTCACATGGGGAACAAACGCAGCTGATTCAGTAATAAATGCTATTATTTTGGAAAGGATTGCAGAAATGGCAATGGGGACTTATCAAATTAATCCAGAAATAAGCGAGTTGCCTCGATACATTTCTGAAAAACATTTTCTTAGAAAACATGGACCAGACGCATATTACGGTCAGAAAAAATTATAAGGAGAAACGTAATGCAGAACATACCGGAAGTAAAAATTGGAATTGTTGCGGTAAGCCGTGATTGTTTTCCAATTGAATTATCTCGTAAGCGAAGACAAAATGTTGTAGCTGAATGCAAAAAACAAAATGTTTCAGTTGTTGAAATTGAAACTATTGTAGAAAATGAAAATGATGTGTTAAAAGCCTTAAATGAAATTAATGAAAAGAATGTGAATGCACTTGTTTTATTCCTTGGTAATTTTGGACCGGAAGGACCTACAACATTATTAGCTGAAAAATTTGGCGGGCCTGCTATGGTTACTGCTTCCGCTGAAGACACAGCAAAAGATTTAATTAACGGACGCGGCGATGCTTACTGCGGATTGCTAAGTGCTTCTTATAATTTCGGGTTAAGAGGATTAACTCCTTACATTCCTGAATATCCAATTGGTGATGCAGAAGATACAGCAAAAATGATTGCTGATTTTATTCCAGTAGCCCGAATTGTTCTTGGTGTAATGAATTTAAAAATAATTTCATTTGGTCCGCGGCCTTTCGATTTTCTAACCTGTCACGCTCCTATTCAACCGCTGTATAACTTGGGTGTTGAAATTATGGAAAACAGTGAGCTCGATTTACTCGATATTGTTCAGGCAGAAAAGGATAATCCTAAAGTTAAAGAGATTGCACAACAAATGGCTGTGGAACTTGGCAAAGGAAATACATATCCTGATTTACTCACCAAACTTGCACAATATGAACTCGCACTTGAAAATTTTATGAACAAAAACCTTGGAGCTTCAAAATATGCTGCTTTCGCAAATAAATGCTGGCCCTCCTTTGAGAAATATTTTGGGCATGTACCATGCTATCTAAATTCACGCCTCGCTGCAAGGGGTATACCTGTAGCTTGTGAAGCAGATATTTATGGTACATTAAGCGAATATATGGCTGTATGTGCAACCGAAATTCCACCTGCTATTCTAGATATTAATAATTCAGTCCCGAAAGACATGTATGAAGAGTGTCGTTCTGAAATTGGTAATTACACATTAAGTGATCTTTGGATGGGATTTCATTGCGGTAATACTTCAACTGGGTGTATTGTGCAGCCTGTGATGCAGCATCAATTAATTATGCACAGATTAATGGAACCTGGGAAAAAGCCTGATATTACTCGCGGAACTATTGAAGGCCAAATAAAATCCGGACCAATATCTATTTTTAGAATCCAAGCAACTCCTGATGCTGAAATTCAGGCATACATGGCTCATGGTGAAGTACTTGATATTAATCCTAAATCTTTTGGCTGCATTGGTGTATTTGGAATAAAAGAGATGGGAAGATTTTATCGTCATGTACTTTTAGAAAAAAGGTTTCCTCATCACACTGCAATTGCCTTTAAACACGTTGGCAAGGCTTTATTTTCTGCTTGCAAAATGCTTGGAGTTGAGGATGTTTACTTTAATTATCCCAGTGGTGTTTATTATCCATCAGAAAACCCATTTAATTAAATAGAGATTTTTATTTAATTAAACCAAATATTAATAGGCAGTTGAATGACTATACATTAATTGCTGCTGATTACACTTCAACCGAATTCTGATGAGTGTTATAATTACTCATTAATATAACACTACTTACCACTCCTTGGTACTCAAATTCAGTTAGGATATTTTTGTTGAATTCTTGTATTTTAACAAAAGAAATCCAGAAAAAAGAATAATTATTCTAATTAACAGAGTGCCTTTTGAACAATATCAACCTTCGTCGAGTTATCCTTCTTCTTGAGACTTCAAGAGCTTTCGGAAGAGGTATTCTAACTGGTGTTGCTAAATATTCCAAACTACACGGGCCCTGGACTTTTTACAGAGAACCACGGAGTTTAAAGTCATCAATCCCTCACTTGGTAAACTGGAAAGCAAATGGAATAATTATGCGAAACACCGTGATAAATAGACAATTCATCGACCTTAAAATACCTGTAATCTTTGTTTTGCATGAAAAAAGAATTTTTCCAAACATTCCAATTATAATAACCAATGGAAAGGGAATTGCTAAACTTGCTGCGGAGCATTTAATAAGTAAAGGTTTGAAAAATTTCGCTTATTGCGGGCTTGATTTACATCCATGGTCCGATGAAAGAAAAAAGTATTTTCAGCAGTTTATTAATGAAGCTGGCTTCGAAGTTTCCATTTATCAACAATCTCATTCAAATAAATATAAATCTTGGGAAAATGAACAATTGCGAATGGCGGAATGGCTGAAATCCTTAACTAAACCTGTTGGCATTATGGCTTGTAATGATGATCGCGGGCAACATGTTTTGGAAGCGTGTAAAAACGCCGGCCTTTATGTCCCGGAGGATGTTTCTGTTATTGGTGTTGATAATGATTCGCTTGTTTGCGACCTCTGCGATCCCCCGCTTTCTAGTGTTGCTTTAAATACAGAATATGCTGGCTACTATGCAGCCGAATTGCTTGACCAACTTATGAAGGGTGCGCCTTCTAAAGGACAGGAAATTCTTGTTGAGGCAACACACATTGTTAAAAGGCAATCCACAGATATATTAGCTGTTGAAGATAAAAATGTGGCTGAAGCAATTAGGTACATAAGGAATAACGCAAAAAATAAATTCTTTGTGAATGATGTTGTTAACCAAACCTCTCTTTGCAGACGCAGTTTGGAATCTAGATTCAAAAAGATAATTCATCGCTCTATTCAAGAAGAAATTAGAAGAGTTAGAACTGAATTAATTGCTGACTTATTAGTTGATACAGATCTCCCTATCTCAGAAATCACAAATATGTTCAACTTCATAGATATTGAACACATCTCCAGGTACTTTAAAAAGGTAAAAGGAGTCGGGTTAAGAGAATTCAGGAACTCTTATCGTAAATTCTAAAATTTCCCACCTTGCGCATTTTGGTGATTAATAGACGCATTTAGGCTTTCCTAAATATTTGCCATTGCATATAATTGTTTGGGCAAATAGACTAGTAAATTCTAAAATTTATTAACAATTCTTCATTTAGAATCAATCTTATAAATAATGTGCTAATATGCATCTATTCACCAACCAAATAAATAGAATTCGCAAAAATAAGCCGCTTATTCTTTTATTACTTCTAGTATCAATGCAAATAGCAGCGCAAACTACCGGGAAAATATCTGGAAAAGTTCTTGATAAAAAAGATGGCTCACCTTTAATTGGTGTGAATATCATAGTTGAAGGTTACAACTTTGGTGCTGCCACTGATGCAAATGGGGAGTATTTTATAATTAATATTCCGCCGAACAATTATAATCTTAAAGCAAGTTTAATAGGCTACGAAACAATAAAAATTGAAAATGTAACTGTTTCTGTTAATAGAACTTCAAATGTAAATTTTAGAATGAGTGCAACCATCATAGAGGGTGAAGAGGTAGTTATAGTTGCTGAAAAAATCTCAAATAAAAAAGATCAGACTAGTTCTGTAAGAAACATAAATGCTGACCAAATTAATTCACTGCCTGTGGAAAATGTCGAATCTGTAGTTGAAATGCAAGCGGGCGTTGTAGCTGGTCATTTTAGAGGCGGAAGAATAGATGAGGTAGCTTACCTTGTTGACGGTTTGAATGTTAATGATGCTTCGTATCGGACTCGTGCTGTTACCATTGAAAAAGATGTTGTTTCAGAAGTAGAAGTAATTACTGGTACTTTTAATGCAGAGTACGGAAATGCCATGAGCGGAATTG
Source organism: Ignavibacteriaceae bacterium (assembly GCA_013388515.1). Taxonomy (GTDB): domain Bacteria; phylum Bacteroidota; class Ignavibacteria; order Ignavibacteriales; family Ignavibacteriaceae; genus XYD12-FULL-36-8. Next base: position 9,903 of record JACAFC010000031.1, read on the forward strand.
TAAACATCGTAACCAAAGATGGTGGAGATCAAATACATGCTTCAGCATCAGTAAATAGTTCAAATTTTTACACTTCGCATAAAGATATTTTTATTGGTTTAAAAGATTCAGACTTTTTTCGAACTAAAGATTATCAACTTTACCTCGAGCTTCCTATCATAAGCAATGTATTGTCAATAGTAACAAATGGAAGATATCAGGATATTAAAGATCAGTTCAATGGGATAAAACGATTTCTGCCAGATAATTACAGCAACTTTTTGAATGAAAACCCCGACCAATGGTATTCTGAGCACACTGGGGATAATTCAATAACCCCAATGGGAGTTGAACAAAGTTTTTCGTTGTTTGGTAAATTATTCTTTAAGCCCTTCACTTCTATTAGATCCTCACTCATATATTCTTTAAACCATTCAGAATCGAAATGGTATGGACATTATTGGAAATACAATCCTGATGGGAGGGGTACCAATCATTTTCGAACGGATCTAGTTGCTCTTGAGATAAACCATACACTTTCAAGCGCATTATTTTATGAATTAAAATTTTCATACTTAAGAAATTTTACTGGAACTTACGTTTACGAAGATTATTTGGACAGCCGCTATGTCCACGACATTTATTCTGAAAGCACTGGTTCCGGATTCTCTACCGGAGGTCAAGATAAAAATTACAGTAAGCGTACTAACCAAGATTACAGTGCTAAGTTTGATATTACTTATCAAGCAGATAAAAATCATATCTTAAAAAGTGGAATCCTTTTCACAAAGCACAATCTTGATAATTTTTGGGCAGTAATTAGAAACAAATACGCTGGTACACCCGAAGAATTAGAATTTACAATTGATACAGCTTCACAAAAAAGAATATATACTTACTATGAACCTACACTAATTACCAACTCTTCTGTTTATTCGGATATTTATACAGTCAGCCCAGTGGAATTTGCAGCTTACATCCAAGATAAAATGGAATATGATAATTTAGTTATCAATTTGGGTGCACGATATGATTACTTTAATCCAAATGCCACTTATCCTTCACAGTTGCGTAATCCAGCAAATCAATTGAGCTTTCCAGATAACCCAGAATACATGAGTAAAGATTTGAAAGCAGACCCAAGTTATCAGATAAGCCCGAGGTTTGGAATTTCTTATCAACTTGGAAAAGCTGCACTATTGCGTTTTTCATACGGTCACTTTTTCCAAATGCCGCCTCTATACGCATTGTACACTAATCCGCAACATATTGTTTCAGCCCAAGACTATGGAACAACTATGGGTTTCGCACAGATTAAGCCCCAAAAAACTATACAATACGAAGTTGGTTTATGGCAGCAGCTAACCAATGAAATGGGGTTAGAAGTTGCAGTTTTTTATAGAGACATATATGACCTATTGAGCGCAAAAGTGATAACAACATTTAACCAAATTCGTTATGGGCTATACAGCAACAAAGATTATGGTAATGCGCGTGGATTAGAATTAAAATTCGACTTTGTCTCTGGAAATCTTTCTGCAGGGTTAAACTATACCCTCCAGTTCACTAGAGGTAATGCAGATAATCCGACCTTCACTTTCTCACGAGCGGGTTCAAACATTGATCCTGTAAACGTACTAATTCCTATGAGTTGGGATCAAAGGCATACATTAAACGTTTCGGTTTCTTATTTTTCGGATTTTTACGGCGCTTCTCTTATTGCCTATTACAATTCGGGAACACCTTACACATGGACTCCGCTTGTTGAGAGCAGGCTTTATCAAGTAAACTTAAATCCCAATAACTCTCCAAAACCCGCAACTTTTTCTGTTGATCTCTCAGCATTTTATACAATTTGGCAATATGATAAATTCAGCTTGAAAGTTAACCTCTTAGCCTATAATATTTTTGATACTTTAAATGAAGTGAACGTCTATTCAAGCACAGGTCAAGCATATACAGATATTGTACTACCAACGAATATCAGCAGCCACCGAAGTGATTTTAATGATTATTATGATGTTATACATGATCCATCAATGTATTCTGCACCTCGCTCAATAAAATTAGGATTAACATTTTCATTTTGATAACTGATAAATATTTAACAATGAGATTAGATTTTTACAAAACAATTTTCACTGCTTGTTCGGTTTTATTTCTCTCATCTCAAATTTTATCTCAAAGCCATCAGTATGAAGGACCGGATGACCCAGAGGGAGATATTGCAGCCATACGATCGGGAATGATGAATGGAAATAGAGTATTAATGTTTTACAAAAACACTACTCGTCTTGGTAATTGGCCTCAGCCTGACGCTTCGAGGTGGCCAAACGATAATACCGGCTCATACATGTTAGATGGACTTGGCTTGCTTTTAGGCGGAGTTGTATTTTTAGAACATGATACAATTCCAGTAACTGATGCATCTCAAATTGCATCAAGAAAAGATCTTGATACTTTGTGGTATGTTCAAACAAGCTACTCTGCGCATGGAAGTGTACACATGATGGATGAAAATCCTCAAGGAACTGTTGAATGGGGGCTGTACCCAGTCTTTGGCTATTTCAATGAACTTCAGGATTATGCAGCAATTAGCAACCGTGAAGATTCATGGCCTATTTTGGGCTGGCCATCGCAAGGAAATACTTTAAAGTGGAAAGGCGAATGGAATGGAAGATTTGGCAGAGGAATTAAATATGCAGCTTTTGAAACGTTTTTTGTTGCAAATGATGCACAAGATCAAGAGTACCTTCAAC
>JACAFC010000073.1 GCA_013388515.1 Ignavibacteriaceae bacterium
ATTCAATTAGATCATTTTGCGGATGGAAGTAAACTTGAACTTCCGCTGCTTTCTTATTTCACAAACAAAGACACAATAGTAACCGTAAGTGATTATCGTCCAGTTGTGAAATCTATTTATGATGTTGTAAGACCAAAAGGATATTTGGTCCCTAAAAATCTAAAAGAAATTATTGATTGGGCAGACAGACAAGAATTAATTTATTATGATTACAAAAAATCTGATGAGGATAAAATTGAGCAGTATTTTATAAGCAGAATTGACTCAATTGATTTTGAAAGAGATATAATTGTAGATCCAACAGTTGAATCCAAAACTATAAAAAATGATTTGTGCGAAAGCGATTACATTTTTATTCCTGTTAATCAACTAAAGAATAATATGGTTGTTATTGCACTTGAACCAAAATCAGAATTAGGTTTAATTACTTATAAACAATTTGAGCATCTTCTTAAGAAAGATGAAATATTTCCTATACTTAGATTGGTGAAATAGCTTTAAATAAATTCATTGCAAGTGATTCGCCTTGGCGAACTTAAGCGAAGCAATCAGAAAAATTATATGACTTCATTACAACAAAATATTAGTAAACATTCAGTCAGTTTTATGAATCGCTTTAGCGGATTATAAAATGTCTCCAGCTATTAACTTAACTAAATTATAATAATAAAAAATAATGGAGAACAAAATGAATGTACTTGTTTTAGGCTGTGGACTTGTAGGTCGTCCGATGGCTTTGGATCTTGCGAATGATGAATCATTTAATGTTACGGTTGCAGATATTAATCTTAAAAATCTAAAAAAGATTCCAGCCTCTCTTCCAATAAAAAAAATGCAAAAGGATCTTTCGAATCCAGATCAACTAAAATCATTATTAAAAAAAGCAGACATTGTTGTAAATGCTGTGCCTGGTTTTATGGGATTCAATACACTTAAAGAAATCATCAAATCAAAAAAAGATGTTGTTGATATCGCTTTCTTTCCGGAAAATCCATTTGAACTGGATGAACTAGCAAAAGAAAATAATGTAACTGCAATTGTTGATTGTGGTGTTGCACCCGGAATGAGTAATCTGCTTGCCGGTTATGTTAATTCAATATTAGATAAAACAGAAACAATATTAATTTATGTAGGTGGTTTGCCTGTAAAAAGGGAATATCCATTTGAATATAAAGCTCCATTTTCACCAATTGATGTAATAGAAGAATACACTCGTCCGGCAAGATATGTTGAAAATGGAAAGTTAGTTATCCGTCCTGCATTGTCTGATCCTGAGTTAATAAATTTTGATGAAATAGGAACGCTTGAAGCATTTAACAGTGATGGCTTGCGTACTTTAGCTGAAACTCTAATCGTTCCGAATATGAAAGAAAAAACTCTTCGATATCCGGGTCATATCGAAAAAATGAAAGTGTTGCGCGAATCCGGATTCTTTAGTAAAGATGAAATAGAAATTAATGGAGTTAAAATTAAACCAATTGATTTTACATCAAAACTTTTATTCCCGATATGGGAATTAAAAGAAGGTGATGAAGAATTTACGGTGATGAGAATTGTAATTGAAGGTGAAAAGGACAAAAAGAAAATTCGGTACACATACAATTTGTTAGATAGACACGATAAAATAACAAATATTCATTCGATGGCGAGAACAACTGGTTATACTGCTACAAGTGCAGTAAGGATGTTGGCTAAAGGATTGTTTGATCAAAAAGGAATTTGTCCTCCTGAATTTATCGGACAAAAATCTGAGTGTGTAGAATTTATGCTAAAGGAATTAAAAGATCGTGGAGTTATGTATAATCAAGTTATAGAGAAATTAGGATAACAGAATTGAATCACTCACTTGATAAAATACTAACAATCAAACTTGCAAGTCTTCCAACTCCTTTGGATGAAGCTAAAGCATTAGCTGAGAAAATTGGTTTATCAAAATTATTTATTAAGCGGGATGATTTAACCGGACTTGCCGGCGGCGGCAACAAAGCAAGAAAACTTGAATATGATTTTGCAGAAATTATTAACGGTGATTATGATGTTGTTCTAACTGCTGGAGGAATTCAATCAAACCACGCAAGAATGACAGCAGCCGCAGCACGCAAACTTGGGCTTGATGTTAAACTTGTTCTTGGCGGACCTGATTTCGAAATTCCAAAGGGAAATCTTCTTCTTGATGTTTTGTTCAATGCAGAAATAAGATATTTGATTGATGATGATGCAAATTCAAGTCTTGAAAGTGAAATGAAAAAATGGGCTGATGAACTTTCAAATGAAGGAAGAAAACCATTTGTCATTCCAATCGGCGGCAGTACCGCACTTGGTGCACTTGGTTATGTTAAAGCTATGGAAGAAATTTCAACTCAGCTTGAAAATGATAATGTTCAGATAATTATTGGTGTTGGTTCGTGCGGAACTTTTGCCGGAACAATTCTCGGCTCAAAAATTTTTATTCCTGATGCACGAGTAATCGGAATTAGTGTTTCCAGAACTTCTGATGCAATTAAAAGGAGAACAAAGGAGCTGATAAATGAAAGTGCTTCTTTAATTAATTACAAAATTGATAATGAGATATCAATCGAATGTTACGATAATTATCACGAAGAATATGGAATAATTACTGAAACCGGCAAACAAGCAATAGATCTTGCAGCTAATCTCGAAGGAATTTTACTTGATCCGATTTATACCGGTAAAGTTATGGCTGGTTTGATTGATCTAACATCTAAAAAAGTTATTGATAAAAACATTCCGGTTGTTTTCATTCACACCGGTGGTATGCCTATTATTTTTTCTTTCGAAAATGAATTGAGTGATAAGATTAACTGTGTAAAGATTTATAAATAATATTATTGGTTGTGAGGAATATAAAAATTTACATTATGTCAGTCTGAGCTCGTCGAAGACTGACAAAAACATTAAAATCATCCTTCGACGAGAAAAAGTTGACATTATTTATGAATGTTTTTGAAATCGTTTGAGAAAATTTATGAAAATAAAGCAAACCACTTTAATCATTCTTCTTTTGCTATTTGCAATTTCAAATTCCTTTTCACAAGATGTTAATGAAAGCGAAAAGATAAAATTATTAATAAATAAATTTAATGATACTGATTCATGGATAAATGGTGAAGCAATTAACAAACTTGCAGAGATTGGTGAACCCGCTATTGATGAATTGTTAATATCGTTACAAGATAAAAATGAAAATGTACGTTGGTGTTCTGCAATTGCTTTAGAAAAAATTTCGCCGCTCGGTAAACAATCCATTCCTTTTCTTATTAAAGCATTAAAATATGATAATGCAAATGTAAGATGGTGCTCTGCTCTCGCACTTGGCAAATATAAATCTGATGCGAATTTGGCAATTCCTGATTTACAAAAACTTTTATATGATGAAGATTATGATGTTCGTTGGGCAGCATATATTTCATTAAGTAAGATTGATAAAAATTCTCTTAACATTTCTTACGAAATTTCTGATGTAATAAAGAAACTCGAATATTTAACTCCACAATTAATGAATGAATTAAGCGTTCCCGGAGTTTCAATAAGTATAATCCAAAAAAACAAGATTGCTTTTTCTAAATCATTTGGTGTTGCTGATGCAAATACTGAAATACAAGTTGATGATAAAACTATGTTTGAAGCATGTTCAATGAGTAAGCCGGTTTTTGCATATATAGTTCTTCAGTTAGTTCAAGAGGGAAAGTTGGATTTAGATAAACCGCTCTACAATTATATGCCGGAAAAATTTGTCAGTGAAGATGAGGATTACCCAAAGCAAATAACAGCACGAATGATACTTACACATACCAGCGGACTGCCTAATTGGCGTAAAGGAGGAGAGGAAAGAGAGAATCCTCTCCCAATTTATTTTAAGCCCGGCACTAAGTTTCATTATTCAGGTGAGGGATTTTATTACTTGCAAAGAGTTGTTGAACGTATTACCAATCAAACCTTGCAGC
>JACAFC010000006.1 GCA_013388515.1 Ignavibacteriaceae bacterium
AACCGAACAACCAAACCATATGCACCATTTGAGTTAGTTCATTCAGAAATCTTTCCTACGAGAACAGAGGCAAGAGACAGGGAAAAATATCTTAAAAGTGGAGTTGGTAAGGAATTCTTAAAGGGAAAACTCACACCAGGTGCCGGCCTATCTAACGATAGGTAAATTCGAGCTTGACTGCCGAAGGCAGTTCCGGCCTTCGGTACGAAAGGGATTCAGTTTAAAATCCCTTTTCATTTTTAAATGCTCCTTGAGCACCTAAAATTAAATGATTAAGTTTGTTGTGAATTTTTAATAAACTTAATCATCAAAGACAATGAGCGAAAATACTACTGCAAACAAATCAAAAAATTTCATTTATGAAATTATTGACGAAGATTTAAAAACCAACAAATGGGGAGGAAAGGTTCATACACGATTTCCACCCGAACCAAATGGTTATCTTCACATTGGTCATGCAAAATCCATTTGCCTCAATTACGGAATTGCAAGAGACTACAACGGTAAGTTCAACCTTCGTTTTGATGATACAAATCCTGAGAAAGAAGAAACCGAATATGTCGAGTCTATCATTGAAGATGTGAAATGGCTTGGTGCTGATTTTAGAAATGAAGTTCTATTTGCATCAGATTACTTCGATCAAATGTATTTGTGGGCTGTTGAGCTGATTAAAAAAGGCAAAGCTTATGTTTGTGATTTGACCGCAGATGAAATTAGAGCAACAAGAGGAACATTGACGGAACCGGGTAAGGAAAGTCCATACCGTAATCGTTCCGTTGAGGAAAATCTAAGTCTCTTTGAGCGAATGAAAAATGGAGATTTTCCAGATGGTGCTAAAACACTTCGGGCTAAAATCGATATGGCTTCACCAAATTTTAATATGCGTGATCCAATAATGTATCGTATAGTTCATGCTGAGCATCATCGAACCGGTAATAAATGGTGCATCTATCCAACTTATGATTGGGCGCATGGAAATGAAGATTCGATCGAAGGAATTACCCACTCCATTTGCACACTTGAGTTTGAGAATCATCGTCCACTCTATGATTGGTTCTTAGATCAGCTTGGTGTACATCACCCTCAGCAGATTGAGTTTGCTCGACTCAATCTAAATTACACAGTGATGAGTAAAAGAAAATTACTTCAGCTTGTACAAGAAAAATATGTTGATGGCTGGGATGATCCGCGAATGCCGACTATATCGGGTTTTCGAAGAAGAGGTTACACACCAGAAGCAATCAGAAATTTTGCTGAAATAATTGGCGTTGCTAAAAGGGATGCTTTAACAGATATCTCACTACTTGAATATGCAATTCGGGATGACCTAAATAAGTATGCACAGAGAGCAATGGCTGTTTTGAAACCACTGAAAGTTGTTATAACAAATTATCTTGAGGGACAAGTTGAAGAACTTGAAGCAGTTAATAATCCAGAAAATCCCGAAGCTGGAAAAAGATTAGTGCCATTCTCACGCGAATTATTTATTGAGCAAAGTGATTTTGTGGAAAATCCACCCAAAGGATTTCATCGTTTAGTGCCTGGCGGTGAAGTTCGTTTACGTTATGCTTACATTATCAAGTGTGAGGAAGTGATTAAAAATGCAAATGGCGAAGTTGTAGAACTTCACTGCAGTTATGATCCAGAAACAAAGAGTGGAACTGGCACAAGTAATAAAAAAGTAAAAGGAACAATTCACTGGGTTTCGGCGAAACATGCAATTGATGCTGAAGTTAGATTGTACGATAGACTTTTTACTGTTGAGAATCCTGCATTTGAAGAAAATTGGCTGCAGCATATTAATCCAAATTCTCTTGAAGTCATACGAAATGCAAAGCTTGAACCATTTCTGAAAAATGCTAAGAAAGGGGAGAGGTTTCAGTTTGAACGCAATGGATATTTTTGTGTTGATACAAAGGACTCAACGGAACATAAATTTGTTTTTAATAGAACGGTTACACTTAAGGACAGCTGGAAAAAGTAAATCAATAGCACCACAGAGTGGCGGACACAGATAACGCTGATTAAGCAGATTTTCGCAGATTATTTATTACCTGATAATTTCTACTGAAGATTTTATTCTCTTTGTTACTTCATCCTTGCCAAGAATAATGAGCTAATCATAAATTCATGCTCTCTTACTTTGTCTGGATATTTCAAGCACAAAGAAAAAATAGTGTCTATTTCAGCCAATCGAAATATTTCTTTTCGTTGATCAATATTCTAAAAACTTTTGCAAATTTATTAAGCAAAACATTGAAATTACGATTTATCTTCCTTACATTTGTATAAATATCGAATTTACTTGCATAAACAAGTTTAAGCTTCGATTATAAAACTCAACCGTTTTACCAAATCAATTTGAAATTCGCTGACCCATAAGGTTAGTTGTACCATTAGAATATACTTTGCGGTTCACATCGCAAAGGATTCCTTGTTTAATGATAATTATTTTAGTATTTCAAAAACTAAGTGATGTATTCTATGAATCCTTTTCTTCATAAAAATAGAAGAGCTGATGGGAGATTGCTGGCCAGTGGTTTGTATGATCCTCAATTTGAACATGACAACTGCGGAGTCGGGTTCGTTGCTAAATTGGATGGAATTCCAACTCATACAATAATTGAAAACTCGATCACAGTTTTAATAAATCTTGAACATCGTGGTGCACTTGGCGGTGACAAATCGACCGGAGATGGTGCCGGAATCATGTGCCAAATACCAGATGAATTCTTACGTACTGAAGTTCAATCAATTAAACTTCCACCCATAAACGATTATGCAGTTGGAATGATTTTTTTGCCGAAGGATTTGTCCCTTCAGGATCAATGTAAAAAAATATTGATGAAAATAATTGAACAAGAAGGATGCGAAGTTTTAGGCTGGAGAAACGTTCCTGTTAATAGTTCATCACTTGGAGAATTAGCTAAATTGTATGAACCAGATGTTTATCAATTGTTTGTTCATAAAGGTAAAAACAGTACTGAATCCTTTGAAAGGAAGTTATATGTTATAAGAAGACAGGCAGAAAAAGAAATTGCTTTGCTTCCCCATGATACTTCTCAGTTCTATGTATGCAGTCTCTCTTCAAATAGAGTTGTTTACAAAGGACTATTAACGGCGCATCAGCTTCCGATTTACTTTCCTGATCTTTCTCATGAAAAGTTTGCTTCCCGATTTGGTGTTGTTCACCAAAGATATAGCACAAATACACTTCCGAGCTGGAATCTTGCTCAACCTTTTAGATTTATTGCACACAATGGTGAAATAAATACTTTAAGCGGCAATATTGGCAGAATGAAAGCACGCGAATTTGGATTGCGATCTGATTTATTTGGAAGTGATATAGAAAAATTGAAACCAATAATTGTTGAAGATGGAAGTGACTCTGCAATTTTTGATAATGTTTTAGAATTATTAGTGTTGAGCGGCAGATCATTGCCTCATGCAATGATGATGATGGTTCCAGAAGCATACGGACCTAAAATTCAGATGAGTGAGGATAAACGTGCGTTCTATGATTTTCATTCGGCAATTATGGAACCTTGGGATGGACCAGCCGCAATTGTTTTTAGCGATTCTCGATTCCTTGGAGGAATATTAGACCGAAATGGATTGCGACCATCAAGATATACAATTACTAGTGATGGAATTGTAGTTCTCGCGTCCGAAACAGGAGTACTTGATTTAGATCCTGAAAAAATTATCAAAAGAAGCAGGCTTTCTCCCGGTAAAATGCTCCTTGCAGATTTTTTGGAGAAAAGAATTGTACCGGACAAAGAAATTAAAGCGAAAATTTCACGTCAGAAACCTTATCGGCGATGGATTAAAGAAAATATTATTACTCTTCGTGGATTGTTCAACCCATCAAGTGCTCCAATAGAAAAAGAAGAGACACTAATCCAAAAACAAAAAGCATTTGGTTATACAGATGAAGAATTAAAACTAATCATTACACCTATGGCTTCACGCGGCCAAGAGGCAATTGGTTCAATGGGCAATGATACTCAGCTTGCCATTTTATCCGATATACCGCATTTATTGTTTTATTACTTTAAACAGCGTTTTGCACAAGTTACAAATCCAGCAATAGATCCTCTTCGCGAAGAACTTGTAATGTCGCTTGAAAGTTTTGTTGGAGGTGAAGGCAATTTACTGGAAGAATCACCAGAAAACTTTAAAGGTTTTAAATTCTCACACCCAATTTTAACTCCCGATGATTTGATAAGAATACAAACAGCAAACCATCCCGATGTAAAATTGAAATACATCGATATTTTGTTTGATAAAGTTGATGACGAGAACATACTTGAAAAAACACTTGAATCAATTTTTGAAGAGGCAGCTAAAGCTGTAGAAAGTGGTATATCATTAATTGTACTTTCAGATAGAAATATCAATTTTCATAAGGTACCAATTCCTTCATTATTAGCAGTTGCTGGACTTCATCATCATTTAATGCGAAGTGGATTACGAAACAAAGCAAATATCATAATTGATTCTGGTGAAGTTAGAGAAGTAATGAATTTTGCTATGCTGATTAGTTACGGTGCAGATGCAATTTGCCCATACCTCTGTTTAAATACTGTGCGCAGTATGGCAGAAAAAGGATTTCTTGAAACAGCATTAAAACCTGAGGAAGCTATCGACGCTTATATAATTGCAATAAAAAAAGGTCTTCTGAAAACTATGAGCCGGTTAGGCATCTCAACACTGCATAGTTACTTTGCTGCACAAACATTTGAAGCAGTTGGATTAAGTAAAGCGGTTATTGATAAATATTTCACAGGAACAATATCTAGACTGGGTGGAATTGGTATTAGGGAAATTCAATTGGAAGCTATAAAGCGTCATGAAAATGGATATAAGAACAATAATCCCATTAATAATCTTCTAGATGCAGGTGGAGAATATTCGATTCGTGTTGGCGGTGAAAAACATTTCTGGAATCAAGAAACCATTTCAAAATTGCAATTAGCTGTTAAAACAAACGATTATGAAATTTTTAAGGATTATGTTCGTCAAGTAAATGAAAGTGATAACAGCCCTAGAACTATCCGAAGTCTGCTTTCCTTCAAAATAAGAAATTCCATTACGATAGATGAAGTAGAACCCATTGAAAATATAATTAAAAGATTTGTTGTCTCGGCAATGTCTTTTGGGTCCATTAGTAAAGAAGCTCATGAAACTATTGCAATTGCCATGAATAAAATTGGCTCAAGAAGTAATTCTGGTGAAGGGGGAGAAGATCCTGAAAGAATTAAACCAAAAGCTAATGGAGATGTATCAGCATCTAAAATTAAACAGGTAGCTTCCGGAAGATTTGGTGTTACACCAGAATACCTTCTAAGTGCTGAAGAACTTCAAATTAAAATTGCACAAGGCGCAAAACCTGGTGAGGGTGGCCAACTCCCAGGCCATAAAGTTTCTGATGAAATTGCTAAAGTTAGGCATACAACACCGGGTGTGACACTTATTTCTCCACCACCGCATCATGATATTTATTCGATTGAAGATTTGGCTCAACTAGTCTTTGACCTTAAGTGTGTAAATCCCACTGCTAAGGTTTCGGTGAAACTTGTATCCGAATCTGGTGTTGGAACCATAGCTGCTGGAGTGGCTAAAGCAAAAGCAGATCTTGTCCTTATCTCCGGGTATGAGGGAGGAACAGGTGCTTCTCCGCTTACATCAATAAAACACACTGGTATTCCTTGGGAAATTGGATTAGCCGAAACTCATCAAACTTTAATTCATAATAATTTACGGGATAAAATTAGAGTACAAGTTGATGGTCAATTGAAGACAGGGCGCGATATAGCTGTGGCTGCACTTTTAGGTGCCGAAGAATTTGGATTTGCAACATCTGTTTTAATTACCATGGGTTGTATTATGCTGCGGAAGTGTCATCAAAATACCTGTTCGGTTGGGGTTGCAACACAAGATCCTGTTTTGCGATCAAAGTTTGCTGGAAAACCGGAATACATTGAAAGATATTTTAAATTCTTAGCCCAAGATTTGCGTGAACAGATGGCTGAATTGGGTTTTAAAACAGTCCAGGAAATGATTGGACATTCTGAAATTCTTGAATACAATACGACTAAAAATCCGTGGAAAGCTAAAGAATTCAATTTATCAGCCTTGTTTAGTTCTATGAATGACAAATCAAATAATATTTGTAGTACTGCCTATCCAAATGAAATAGAAACTTATGACAATGAATTGATTAAACTTCTTAAGCCCTCGATCGAAGAAAAGAAAAAAATTGAACTAAACTTGCCATTACGAAATACTTATAGATCGATTGGTGCAAGGCTGAGCGGAGAAATCGTAAAAAAATATGGTCCGTTAGGTTTACCAGAAGAAACAATCTCATTAAACTTTAAGGGATCGGCAGGGCAAAGTTTTGGTGCATTTTTAGCTCCAGGGATTTCACTTAAAGTAGAAGGAGATGCTAATGATTATCTTGGGAAAGGTATGTCGGGTGGTAGAATCGTTTTAATTCCGCCGGATAAATCTGCCTTTACGCCACATGAAAACACAATATGTGGAAACGTTGTACTTTATGGCGCAACAGGAGGTGAAGTATTTATTAACGGTAAAGCTGGAGAAAGGTTTGCAGTCCGTAATAGCGGAGCCAGAGTTGTGGTGGAAGGTATTGGAGACCATGGCTGTGAGTATATGACGGGTGGGTTCGTGGTATGTCTAGGATCAACAGGCAAAAACTTTGGTGCCGGTATGAGTGGAGGAATTGCTTATATCCGTGATCAAACACAATTATTTGATACAAAATGTAATCTCGATATGGTGGATTTAGAAAGTGTTTGGCATGAAAGCGATAAACTTTTCTTGAAAAGTATGATTGAACGACACTATAGTTTTACTAAAAGCCCTTTAGCATTAGAAATTCTTAATAAATGGGAATCAAATCTTCCCATGTTTGTCAAGGTAATGCCAATCGATTACCGAAAATCTCTTGAGAGAATGAAGCTTAGTGAGTATCCTGATATTGAAACAGTTGCAGTAACCGAAGAGGTGTTCAATGGCTAAGCAAACAGGTTTCATGGAATATAGCAGAGAGAATCCATCCAAGTTATCTGCTGATGAAAGAATAAAGAATTTCAGGGAGTTTGAATTTCTATTACTTGAAAGTAAAATCACTAATCAAGCTGCAAGATGCATTGATTGTGGAATTCCATATTGTCATTCTTATGGATGTCCGGTAAATAATAGAATACCTGATTGGAATGATATGGTTTACAAAAATCAATGGAAAACTGCTCTTGAGCTGCTTCATTCAACTATTAATTTTCCGGAGTTTACTGGTCGTGTTTGTCCAGCACCTTGCGAATATTCGTGCACTTTATCCATTAATCAGTCTCCAGTAACTATAAAACATATCGAGCTTCAAATCGTAGAACGCGGATGGAAAGAAGGTTGGATAGTTCCTCTTCTTGCAAAAACTAAAACTAGAAAAAATGTTGCAATTATCGGATCGGGACCCGCGGGATTAACAGCAGCGCAACAAATTTCTCGGGAAGGGCACAATGTTACTGTTTTTGAGAAAAGCGATAAAATTGGTGGTCTTCTCAGATACGGTATTCCAGATTTCAAGCTTGAAAAGTGGGTTATTGATAGGCGTATTGCACAGCTTGAAGCGGAAGGTGTTATTTTTGAGGTTGGAGTGGATGTTGGAATAGATATTTCTCCAAAATATCTTAAAAGAACATACGATGCTGTAGTAATTGCTGCAGGTGCTTCAGTTCCTCGGGATTTGAAGATACCTGGTCGAGAACTCCATGGAATTCATTTCGCAATGGAATTTCTTAGCCAGCAGAATAAAGAGAACGCTGGTGATATAATTCCCCAGGAGAAAAAAATTTCTGCGAAAGATAAAAATGTAATTGTTGTTGGCGGTGGAGATACGGGTTCGGATTGTATTGGTACTGCAATAAGACAAGGAGCCAAAAAAGTTGTACAAGTTGAAATTTTACCAAAACCGCCTTCACAGAGATCCACTTATAATGCATGGCCAGCATGGCCGCAAATTTTGTTTACTTCCTCATCTCAAGAGGAAGGTTGTCAAAGATATTGGTCTCTAGACGCAAAAAAATTTTCGGGTGAAAATGGAAATGTAACCGGGGTTAGTTTTAATAAAATTCAATGGAGTGAAGCAGATAAGTATGGCCAAAGAAAGTTAATTCACGTACAAAATGAAGATGTATTTCTCGAGGCTGATCTCGTTCTGTTAGCTATGGGATTTTTACATGTTGAACATGGTAACTTGGTGAAAGATCTCAATATTGCAACTGATGCCAAAGGAAATATATTGGTTGATAAGAATTATCAGACAAGTGAGCAAGGATTTTTTGCTACTGGTGATTCAATGACTGGAGCATCTCTAGTTGTTAGGGCAATCAATCATGGAAGGAGAACCGCACAAGCAGTGAATAACTTTCTGAAATAATCAAAAATTAAACCTTAATTTTTTCTATAGCTGTATTTACTCTTTTGATTATCTCCTCTTTTCCAAGAATATACAGCAAATCAAAAATTCCAGGTCCTGTACTTTGGCCTGACGTTGCAAGCCGCAACGGATGAATTAATTTACCTTTCCCAATTCCCAATTCTTCAGCGATGTTCGCCAAAACGAGTTCATAGTCGCTTTTTGAAGGCGTATCAATATCCCTCAATTTATTAATAAATTTCATCAATTGATTGGGTGTTTCCGATTTCCAATTCTTTTCGATTGCTTTTTGCTCATAATCTTTTGGTGCTTCGTAAAAGTAAGGGCAAGTTATTACAAACTCGCTTACGAATGAAACTCTTTCTTTCATTGCTTCTATTATTAATAATAAAAACTCATCGGAATATTCTTGATTTTTGTATTGTGATTTTTGAATTTCATCTTTCAGCATGCCAAGAATTTCATTATTTGATTTTTTACGAAGATGTTCGGCATTAAGAGAATTAAGTTTTACAGTATCGAAAACAGCGCCGGCTTTATTCACTCTATCTAACGAAAAAGTTTCAACTAATTCATTAAGATAGTAGAATTCTCGGTCGTCACCGGCGTTCCAGCCTAGTAAGGCAACAAAGTTTACTAAAGCTTCCTTTAGATATCCTTTATCTCTGTAATCTTCAACAGCAACATCGCCTTGTCTTTTACTAAGTTTAGAACGATCAGGATTAAGCAAAAGAGGGAGGTGAGCAAAAAATGGCTGTTCCCAACTGAATGCGTCATAAAGAAGTACGTGTTTTGGAGTGGAGGACAACCACTCTTCACCACGAATTACATGGGTTATTTTCATTAGGTGATCATCAACTACATTTGCAAGATGGTAAGTTGGATAACCGTCGCTTTTAATTAATATTTGATCATCTATATTATTGCTGTCAAACTCGATTGTACCTCGTACAATATCATTAAAAACTATTTTCTGGTTGGGTTTAACATTCAATCTAACTACATAGGGAGTGTTTTTTGAAAGTGATTTTTTAATTTCTTCTTCCGATAAATGCAAGCAATGTTTATCGTACTTAGCCTGCGGAAGTTTTAATTTTTCTTGCTCTTCTCTTAAAGCAGTTAATCTTTCGGAAGTACAGAAGCAATAGTATGCATTCCCCTCTAAAATTAATTCATCCGCATGCTGCTTATAAATATTTAACCTTTTTGATTGCAAATATGGCCCAAAATCACCGCCTACATCTGGTCCTTCATCATATTCCAACCCTGCCCATTTTAATGCTTCTATTAATTTTTCTATAGCACCTTCAACATATCTGTTGCGATCCGTATCTTCAATGCGCAAAATGAATTTGCCATGATTATGCTTTGCGAAAAGATAATTATATAAAGCAGTCCTTAATCCTCCAACATGGAGATAACCCGTTGGACTTGGTGCAAAACGTACCCTTGGTGTTTCGTTAATCATCTTCTAAAAATTTAATCAAATGAAGCAAGCAAATATAAATATAAATTTATTGTGTTTAAGTGAACACAATAGGAATGAACTTGGAGTGGTTAGTAGTGTTAAGCTAGAGTTACCGCATTCTCGGTGTAGTGTTTTACTCTATTAACAAATTCCTGACTATCGATTGGTTTTGGGATATAATCTGTGGCACCAGCGTCCAGGCATTTTTCCCTATCACCCTTCATTGCAAAAGCAGTGAGTGCTATAATAGGTGTTTCTTTATATTCAGGGATCATTCTTATTTTTTCCATTGCTTCGAATCCATTCATCACAGGCATTTGCATATCCATAAGGATTAGATCAAACTTTTGTTTTTTTACCTGCTCAAGTGCTTCTGCACCATTTTCTACAACAACAATGTGATTAAAATTATTCTTCTTTAGTAATCGGGTAACAATTATTTGAGAATGTTTATAGTCTTCAGCAAGTAAAATTTTAACAGTGTCTTTATCTTTTTCTTTAGCAACTTCTTCTGGAGAAGCTGGTTCGTCAAATTTATTAATCATTGCAGTAACAGTATCTGCCAGGTCCTCAATATTAGAACTTCTCTTTTCAAGAAGATGTTCAAATAGTCCATCAATTTCTTTTAAGTCCTCTTTGTAATTCTCTTTTCCTGTATAAATTACGATTGGCAGTTTAGAGAATTTTGGATTTTCCTTAATAGCTTTAATCAGTTCAAAGCCATTCATTGTCGGCATTTCAAGGTCAACTATCGCTAAATCAAGTTCTTTATCTTCTATTAACTCCATTACTTTAGCAGAAACTGGTTCGGCAATAGGTGTGAACCCAGCCTGCTGAACTGCTTCTTTAATAAGGTTTAGAGTTGGGACATCGTCATCAACAATAAGAATATTCGAATCTCGTTTCAATTTATAACTCTGTAAAACTTCAACTAGGAAGTTATATTGAATAGGTTTTACAAAATATTCAACAGCTCCCATTAAGAAAGCTTTTTGTTCTTCTGCTTCAATGGAACAGACAATTACAGGAGTTCGTTTAGAATTTGGATGCGAACGAATCCGTTTCATCAAATCGAAACCGTTGGAATCTGGCAGCACGATGTCGAGTAGAATTGCTAGAAAATTTTCTTTTTCTATCGAGTTTAAAGTTTGTTCTGCTGAATTAACAATTACAGGTTCATAACCCCATTTATTAAGATAATTGCTTAATAATTTCGATGTAGCGTAATCATCTTCAATTACCAAAACACGATTTTTCTTTCCTGGTTTTGGCAGAGAACTTAGTTGAGTTTCAATTGGATTCATCACATCTACTCCCAATTTTAGATTATAAGTTGTTCCTTTTCCTGGTGCACTATATATATCAATTTCACCATTAAGTAATTCAACGTATTTTTTTGCTAATGTTAAACCTAAACCGGTTATATTTCCAAATTTATATTTTGCTAAATCAAAAATGGCAAATGGCTGAAAAAACTCTTTTACTTTTACAGAAGAAAGACCTTCACTTGAATCGCTTAGCTTAATATGTAATTTATTTTGATTTTCTAATGTTGATGTTAAGGTGATTTTTCCTTTTTCAGTTAATCGAATTGAATAATTAATAAGATTTATAAGTATATAACGGAGTTTTTGTGTATCTATCTTGAATATTTCGGGAAAGTCACCTTCAAATAAATTAATAAAATCAATCTCTTTAAGCGGAAATTTATCCTGAAATGATTTTATTATTTCGGTAATAAAATGTTTATAGTTTACGCTAACTTTAAGCTCTTTTGCTTGGTTGCTTTCAAACTTAGCTAGGTCAATCAAGTCGTTTAATAAAGAAAGATGGTTATAAGCATTCTCCTTTAAAGTGTTTACATATTCGGCCTGTGAAGGTGAAAGATTATCTTCATTAAGCAATGAAGCAAATCCCATTATACTATTAGTTGGGGTTCTTAATTCATGCGAAATATCAGAAATCAATTTACTTAAAGATGAATTATTATTTTGGCCATTTCCAAGCCATATCTTAAAAATATTTTGTAATAACCCGGCGAGTATTTCAAGCTCTTCTTTTTCATTTTGCGTGAATGGTGTTTTTTTGGCTAATTTAACTAATACACTGCCACTTTCATTCAGGTTAATGAACAGACAACCTTCGTACATGACATAATCGGTAGCTTCTAATTCACAACCAGGCTGTGTACTGAAGTTAAAACTTGTTGGTTTTACTGTTAATGATTTGCATGCGGGGCAGTCGAAAACGGAATTTATTTCATAAGCACGTTTAACATTTCCCGATTTACCGATTACTTTTAAGGAGTTATCTTGATTCAGCTTGAATATAACACATGCTTCATAATGATTTTCAGATTCGAAAAAGCTGCAAATATTATTCGGTAGGTCTTGTGCACCTTTTAATGCAAGTTTAACAAGATTATCGTATAGTTTTAGGGTTTGATATTTTGAGATTAACATTTATGAGCGCAAATATGTAAAAGAATTGTCAATATTTTTTTATTGTAATTTTTTTAATGACGCAAAAAATAATCGGTTTTAAATCAAAGTCAAACTCTCATTTATTGATTAGTGTAATAATCCACGATAATCAAATATATCCTTATCACAACTTTTACTTTGATGAAAAATTAGGTTATTGCTGCTTAGAATTGAACATAAATTCAGGATAATTACTTCAATTTATTACTTGGAACTTATTTTTTACCAAAATATATAACAAAATTCGAGCCGTAGATTCAGTAAAAAGTAAGCCAATTTTCAATTATGATAGTATGAATATAAGTGGAATCATTAACAAAAAATATAGATTTTGCAGTGCTGCCAGAGTACAGATTTATCTAAGGAGAGAATGTAGTTTTTACTCACAATTTCCCTCAATTTTACCTATGATGTCTCAATTCTATAAATGTTTAATTCGCTTATGTTGTAAAAAATTATAAATTTCCTTTGGAAAATTTTTGTAGTGCTGTATCGATAATACTTGAACTTTTTTGCTTCATTAAAAACTATACCTAGGATTAAATCTTGTCAAAAGAAAAAAGTAGTATTCAGAATCACCTGAATGTGTTAATCGTAGAAGATGAAAATATTATTGCCAAAGATCTTTCAAGGATCATGAAAAAATTTGGGTATGAAGTTGCTGATATCGTAGTATCCGGCGAAGAGGTTATCACTAAAGCAATTCAGCTAAGGCCAGACCTAATCATAATGGATGTTAAGCTAAGTGGAAAAATGTCTGGAATTGAAGCTGCAGATGAAATTAAAAAAATTATCGATATACCTATAATTTATCTCACCGCCTATGCTGATGCGGAAAGCATTCAAAAAGCAAAATTGACAGAACCTTTTGCTTACATCGTAAAACCATTTGATGAAAAAGTATTGCACACATCAATCGAGATTGCAGTTCATAAGCACAAAATTGGTAAAAAATTGAGAGAGAGAACACTTGAACTTGAAGAGGAGAAAAAAAAATCTGATGTTCTAATACATAATATTTTGCCAAAGCAAGTAGTTAAAGAGCTAAGGGAAACCGGCTGGATTAAGCCAAGGGAGTATAAAATGGTTACTTTGCTTTTTACAGACTTCCAGGATTTTTCCACGTTATCTGCACAAATGACACCTAATGAGTTAGTTAGTGAATTAAATGAAATATTTAAGCACTTCGACGGAATAATAGATGAATTCGCTTTAGAAAAACTAAAAATCATTGGTGATTCCTACATGGCTGGAGGCGGATTCCCTGATGAATCAACCGATCATGCAATAAGGGTTGTAAAAGCGGCAATTCTTATGCAGGAATTTATAACAGAGCGAAACAGAAGTTCTGTTTATAAATGGCCTATGAGGCTTGGTGTGCATTCTGGGAATGTAGTTGCCGGTGTTATAGGTAAAAATAAAATGACATATGATGTTTGGGGAACAACTGTAAACATTGCTAATAGAATGGAAAGCAATGGCAGAGTAGGTAAGGTTAATATCAGCTCATCAACATACAATTTGGTAAAAGATTATTGCGATTGTGTATTTCATGATTCCTTAAAAATAAATGACAAAACTAAAATTGATATGTATTTCGTCAAATCAATTAAATAAATATTGATTTTTTTATAAGCTAATCTCTAACTGAATTCCAATTTTGTTATCAATATTTGTATTTATTTCTGCTAATCCAGTTCCTAAACTTTTTTCCAATGGTTTATAAGTTTCGGAATATTTCGCTGATAATGTTAGAAAATTTGCAATGCCGTATTTAATCAGCAAATACCAGCGTATACCTTTTCCATACAATGCCGAGCTTGATAATAACCCTGTCAAATCATTTTCAAAAGTGTAAATAGCTGAATTAAATGAATCTGTCTGGAAAAAAAGGATTCTCGCATCAAATGTTAAATTTTTTATTGGGGATAATTTTACATCCTGCGCTATCAAAATACCATTTTCATCAGCATTAATTTTTTTAACTATAACTTTAACTGCTTCAACTCTTGTTTTAATACGAAGTGACCTTGAGTGCTCGTAAGTCATTTCTCCTCTTATGGAATATTTATGACTGTTAACTAGTGATTCGATTATTCCTACGCCTCTGGTAATTTCTTTTTTCTCATAGCGAACTCTCAAATTACTTTCAAGTTTTTTTATTGGTTTAGAACGCAGGTTGAAGAGAAGTTCGTCACCTGCAGATGGTAGCGGGTTTTCAAATGTCGCATATGGGAACTTAAATTGATCATAATAAAAATTAATTTCTCCTATTGATGTACTCCATTGAAAACCCGAATAAATACCGAATTCATTCTTGGTTGCACCGGATTTTTCACCGAATGCAAATGCATGAATATTTCTATAATTTCTTGGATAATTTCTTATATGCGTGATAAAAGAAAAATTGTCGCTGATTTGAATGTTAGTTCCAAGTACTGATGCAACTGATGTTCCATCATAGGCAGCTTCTCCAAAAACTTTCATTCTATCAAAATAGAAGTTAGAATAGAAAGAGTAGCAATTAAACTGGTCTCTTCTAAAATCATGAATATCATTTGGTATAAAAGAATTGCTAAATTTTGAATTGTAATACAAGAAACCAGCTTCAAGAGAATTATTTGGTTCGATAAAATCAAGTCTTATTCCTAAAAGCTTTTCCTTCGCAGATTTACGTTTTTCGATCTCATTTTTTGTACGATGGTATCCATCGATTGGTGTTGATAATATTCCATTCGAAAGACTATCTATGTTAGCATCAAAATAATTATTCGAGTAAAACCCGGAAATCAAGAAATTATCATATACGATTACAGCTCCCACGCCGCGAAAAAAATTATTTTCATTTGTGCTCTTATAAGGATTAATAATTTTTGCTTTTCGTTGAACTGCATAGATAGCATCAGAACTTTTTGATATTGCATATGGGCTCCACAATGCCAAGCCC
>JACAFC010000278.1 GCA_013388515.1 Ignavibacteriaceae bacterium
AGTGCCGGTACGCCATCACCTAAAATTAAATAATTATGTTCAACCGGTGGCGGTGGACTCTCGTTTTCTTTTCGTTGTAATTGTAAATATTCACCCATATAATTTAACTTCATCAGCGTTTTACCAAGCTTGCCTTTTAAGCGGGGAACAAGATTATACTTTAATACAAAAAATAAATCAGTTGGGTTCTTACCAGTATCAATTATACCTTCGTGTATGTAGTAACCTATCTGTTGTTCCCAGGTTAGATAAGCATCGAACGCCATATAAATTATTCCTCTCACCCCGTGAGATAGTGCAAACATCGTTTGAGCTTTAAGTTCATTTGCATTAGGTTGACGCCAAACAAACCAATTATCTACTTGCCTATAACCAAATGCCTGAGCCCAGTAATAAAATCCTGGTTGTAATGAACTGGCTATTTGTAATTGCTTCCTGAATGCTTCCCAGTCTTCAAATCTTGCTGTAGTATAGTTGGCACTGAAGGGATAAAAATCTATCATTAATTTTTCTGGCTGTACTGTATTGTAGTACCTTTCAAGCTGAATGTCATTGTTAACTAATGTTTCCCAATAGGGATATAGTACCGTCATTAAAGGTGGCGCTCCGGTAAATGCCGATTTAAGAATTGCATCAACGGTTTTAATTGGAGTATAAGCATCAAGAGAAAACGGTTCACCATGTCCCATCCAGTACTTTAGATTTGACCAGTTGGAAAAATTCTGTGCATACCCTTTAATATCTTGAATTGTTTGAGATATAGTTATCGAGTCACCCTCCGCAAAAACTTTCCAACCTTCTAAATCATAAACTTCAATGTAATCTACATAGAGCGTGCACTTATCATCTGTCCTAAGCCAATCAATGCAGAATTGAATACCTTGGTCTCCGTAAATATCTACCCAACGTCCACCAAGATTCTCAGGTGCTGCAATTTTATTATCATTAGGATTATCTCGAAATTCCTCTGGATATCGATACCAATTAGTGCTATCAATTATATAAAAATCAGCAAATTGACCGTTGGCTTGAAAATCTGATACGTAAAAAGTAATAGGTCCTTTCAGTGTATCATCTACATTTGGAAACCAGTTACCATTTCCATCATTCCAACTATGTCTTACCACTACATATAACTTGCATACTTCTTCATCTGGTTGCACATTACCATTGACTTTTAATGCCATATTAAACCTTGGTATGTATTTTAATTTGGTATAACGTTCCTCAGGACTATAATACCATCTTTTATATAGCTTTTCCTGGTGATAATGCGGTCCATAGACAAGCGAACAGGCTGGTGCTGATAATCCTTCCGTTGACCAGCATTGCTTACCCAAGTATGTTGCTGACTTTCCAATTATGTTGCCCTGACTATCTCTATGCTTTACTCCTACTTTATTATAAATATTTTGATCTTCCTCTGCTTCCCACTTTGAATACCAGGCAGTTGAATAGTGCATTATGTAATCAGTTTCTCTATCAGCATTATCAGCCATTAAATTATATGGTGAAACAAATTCCTGAGTACTATCTGCAGCGTATTGAACAATCCAATCCATTCCGGTCAAGGCAAATAAATTATAGTAATCCGGATCAGTTCTTGTTTGCTTATTAAAGTATGCTCCAATCGGGAATTCTCCCGACGGCGGTGTTTGTTCCTGTGCTGTTGCTGTTGCAGTAAATAGCAACAAAGCAATTATTATCCAGCCTCTCGGATAATAAAGGTAATACAGTCCGTCTCGCCTTTGTCGAGCCGAGACAGGATGATGAGTTTTTTGTTTCATAAGTCCTCCATTGATTGGCCTATCCCTAACCCTTCCCTACTTGTCCGGCGAAGTTCTTAACGTAGCCGGAAGGGAAGGGAATAAGAACCAGGCGGTTTGAAATTATGTTATTTAGTTTTCTTCACTCCTTTCAGTCACTCTGAACGAAGTGAAGAGTCTATTAAGCTTTCTCTATTCCTTCGCTCAGATCCTTCCACTCTGGATTGATCGATTCTATCAGTTCTATCTTCTTTTTTCTTATCCAGCCCTTAATTTGCTTCTCTCTTCTTATTGCATCTGTAGGGTTATTAAATAATTCAAAGTAAACCAGTTTATCAATATTGTATTTTTTTGTAAATCCTTGTATCAATTTATTCTTATGTTCATAGACCCTTCGATTCAGGTTATTAGTCATACCTGTGTAAAGTGTTTTTGATTTATTGGTCATTATGTAAACGTGAAAATCTTTCATACCTTTTTGAGATTCTTCGTCCCTTCG
>JACAFC010000280.1 GCA_013388515.1 Ignavibacteriaceae bacterium
ACCTTTTTGAGATTCTTCGTCCCTTCGCTCCTCAGAATGACTCTCCTCACTGTCACTCTGAATGAAATGAAGAGTCTCCTGAGATTCTTCGGTCATTTCATTCCCTCAGAATGACGCTCCCTCGTCATTTTAGATACACCATCTTCTTGATATCCGAAAAAACAGGTATCCTGTTTTCATTACTGACGAATATCTGATAGATGTATACTCCAGATGCTAATGATTTGCCGACTGCCCACTGCCCACTGCCTACTCCCGTACTGAACTCCACTTCATAGTATCCTGATTCCTGGACTTCATTTACCAATACAGAAACCAACTCTCCCTTCACATCATAAACGTACAGCTTCACATATCCTCTCTCCTTCAGTTTGTATCCTATCCTCGTACTTGGGTTGAATGGATTCGGATAATTCTGATAGAGAATGTAATTGTTTACGAGTTTCCATTCGTCTTTAACTGATGTTACTATTACTCCTACTTCCTCAGTTGGGCTTGATTCATTCCCCTGGTTATCTACTGATGTTAATTTGAAGTAGAGACTTTCTGCACCTGCCGGAATTACAAAATAATAAAACGTATCTGGCTGTGAACTGATTAACTTTGTTGAATCTATCTGAAAGTTCTTTGTTATATCAAAAAATATTTTATAGTAGCTGAAATCTGCTTCTGTGTTTTTGTTCCATTTCAGAGTTACAATATTGCTGTCAACTCCTGCAGTTAAGTTAACAGGAGTTCTTGGTGGAAGATCAACATAAACATAACTTTCGCCGTAAGGTCCACCGTAAAGCCCGATATCGCTTCTCGTGCCATCTTTATCTAAAATGTCTGGATCACCTGCATCAATTAGGAAAGAGTATTTCTGAAGATGAAAATCCAATTTCCCTTGAGTTGAATCATCATTTACTATCATTGGATTAACTGAGAGATTAGTAGTATCCGGATTAATACCGTTTTCATAATTTGTGGTATTATTCCAGGAATTGTTGAACTGAACAACAGGATTCACAGTTCCGTATTTTCCTATCCCAATGTTTGCATTTGTAACAACATTATTTTTAATAACACTATTCGGTCCAACGATTATTCCATTTAAAGATGGCTTACCTATTATATAATTATTCTCTGCAATAAGATTCAAATATGTTGGATTATTAATCCCATAGTACCCGGGATTAACAATAACATTATTAAGTACTTTTGCTGAATCTGACTCCTGCAATTCTATCCCTGTGTCATATTTTACCTGTATGTAGTTATTTTTTATAGTAGGTCTCGTACCGAAAAACTTATAGATTCCTTTGTCATAAACATTCAATATTTCGTTTGAGTCAATAATTGGTGTGTAGTTGTTTGTAAATGCTTCTACTCGTATTCCCTGAACCCCTTCTACATTCATAATCATTAAATTCTTTCTGACAATTGAGTTTGAATTGACAAGACTTATTCCTCTCCTAACATTAAAAATATAGTTTTCGTAGACTTGCACATCAGTGTACCTAAGTATAATACCAGTGTTAGCATTTGAAAATTTATTTTCACTTATTAACCCTGTTTCTGCTTCGGTGTAAATCCCATAACCATAATCAAAATTATTAGTTGAACGAATATAGAAACCCTTCACAAGACAATTATTTTTCATATCTATTGTTTTGTAATTCTGCATAGTTACTAACTGCCTTGAGTCTATCCAGCAAGAATCTGAACCACTCCCAATAAGTGCCAATCCCGGTATCATCACAACCTGCTCCTCATAAACTCCGTTGGCTACGTAAATGGTATCACCAAAGACACAAATGTTAATGCACTCCTGTATGCTATCAGCGGCGGTTTCCCAGGTGGTGTA
>JACAFC010000007.1 GCA_013388515.1 Ignavibacteriaceae bacterium
CCTTTATTTAAAAACCTTTCTACACAAACAGAAATGTTCGAAACAGGTATTAAAGTTATTGATCTTATCGAACCTTACTCAAAGGGTGGAAAAACCGGTTTATTCGGCGGGGCTGGTGTCGGCAAAACAGTTATCATTCAGGAATTAATCCATAATATTGCACACGAACACGGAGGTTACTCAGTATTTGCAGGAGTGGGAGAAAGAACACGTGAAGGAAATGACCTTTGGCGAGAAATGAAAGAGTCTGGTGTAATTGATAAGACTGCATTAGTTTTTGGACAAATGAACGAACCACCCGGAGCAAGATTGCGGGTAGGTTTAGCTGGTTTAACTGTTGCTGAATACTTCCGCGATGAAGAGGGAAGAGATGTACTTTTATTTATTGATAACATTTTCAGATTTACACAAGCTGGTTCAGAAGTAAGTGCCCTACTCGGAAGAATGCCATCGGCAGTTGGGTACCAGCCGAATCTTGCCACTGAAATGGGTGCTTTACAGGAAAGAATTACTTCAACCGACAAAGGTTCAATTACATCTGTTCAAGCTATTTACGTACCTGCAGATGACTTAACTGACCCAGCACCTGCCGCAGCATTTGCACACCTTGATGCGACAACAGTATTGAGCCGTCAAATTTCTGAGCTTGGAATTTATCCAGCAGTCGATCCTCTTGATTCAACTTCTAGGATACTTGAGCCGGGAATTATTGGGCAAGAACATTACAATGTTGCTAAACAATGTAAAGAAATTCTACAGCACTACAAGGATTTGCAGGATATAATAAACATTCTTGGAATGGATGAGCTTTCTGATGAAGATAAATTAATCGTAAGACGTGCACGAAGAATTCAAAGATTTTTTAGCCAGCCGTTCTTTGTTGCCGAGCAGTTTACTGGGCATAAAGGAAAATATGTCAAACTCGAAGATACTATCCGTGGATTTAAGGGCATAATTGATGGCAAGTATGATGATTTACCTGAAGCAGCGTTTATGTATGTTGGCACTATTGAAGAAGCAGTTGAAAAAGCTAAGAAATTGTAATGGAATCAAAAGAATTAGATTTAGAAATAATTTCCCCAGAAAAGAAAGTATTCTCAGGAAGAGTAATTTCCGTTACTATACCGGGCACCAAAGGCAACTTCCAAGTTCTTTATAACCATGCCCCATTAATTTCGACTTTTGAAACTGGAATAATAAAACTTGAGTTAGCTGATAAATCAAAGCATATTTATACTACAAGCGGTGGTTCGGTAGAAGTATTGGATAATAAAATTTTAATTTTATCAGATACTGTTGAACACGTTGAAGATATTAATTTAGAGCGAGCCAAAAAATCTAGAGAAAGAGCGGAAGAACGATTGTCAAAAAAGGGTGGAGTTGTTGATGTTGATCGTGCAAGAGCATCTCTTGCAAGGGCATTAAACAGAATTAAAGCCGTTGAAAAATTTTCAGCTGATTAATCGTACTCAGCTTTAGATAATTAATTTAAAAATCCATCCCCCAAAATTATATTTCTCAAACCGGCATTCTTAGATATTTCTTCACTTAACTTTTCAAAATGGTTAATTAAAAAGTTTATCCTGTGATTTTCATCTTGAAGAGTAAGCAGCGCTTGCTGTTCAATTAATGAAAGCCCCGATTTTTCTGCAATCTTAAACGATTTTAATTTCGCAATTTGGTAATGAGCCCAGAAAGACTCTTCTAATTTGAAATCATATTTTTCTAAAATTTTTTCAAATCTGCCTTCCAACTCAACTAAAAGCGCAGGATTTGCTACGGGTTGAATATCAAAATAATCTTCAACCTCGCTAGTTATATAACCATCCGGATGTGTGAATATTCGTTTAATTGAAAAGCGGTTCTTAGCTTCGACAATAATATCCATTTCGCCATTCTCGTATTTTTTTAAAACTTGCGGGATGATTACGTAACTTCCAATTTTAGCAAGCTCATTACCTAATGGAGCAACAATTCCAAATCCTGTTTCTGTTTCCAAACATCGATTGATCATTATTTTATATCGCTCTTCAAAGATATGAAGAGGATATCTTGAATTTGGAAATACTACAAGGTTTAAAGGAAATACAGGAATAGTTCTCATCTTTGATATAAAATTAACTCACTTAAAATTATTAAAAACTAACTTTAAATAAACACAAAAAAAGCTCCACTTTGTGGAGCTTTAAAAAAGCCGTTAGTGTATACTTATTTTTTTGCTTGAAGGAAATTTGTTAATGCTTGATCCCAATTAACAACATTCCACCAATTTTCTGCGTACTCATTTCTTCGGTTTTAATATTTTAGGTAATAAGCATGTTCCCAAACATCTAAACCTAAAACTGGCGTACCTTGCACATCGGCTATATCCATCAGAGGATTATCTTGATTCGGTGTAGATGAAATTATAAGTTTACCACCCGAATAAACTAACCAAGCCCAACCAGAGCCAAATCTTCCTAAAGCGGCCTCATTAAATTTTTTCTTCATTTCATCTAATGAGCCAAAGGTTGAGTTTATTGCACTTGCTAGCTCACCTGATGGATTGCCGCCGCCGCCTTTCATCAATTTCCAAAAGAAGCTGTGATTCCAATGTCCGCCGCCATTATTTCTAACTGGCATTGGGTATTTTGAAATGTTCGCCATTAATTCTTCTATAGATTTTTCAGCGAGTTCCGTTCCATCTACTGCTTTGTTTAAATTGGTAACATAAGCATTATGATGTTTTGTATGATGAATTTCCATTGTCATTTTATCAATGTACGGTTCTAGGGCATCGTAGGCATAAGGTAATGCCGGCAATTCAAATTTTCCCATATAATTATTCCTTTCGTGAATATTTAATTTATTAATTGTTTTTGAAAACGTGTTTATGCTTGAAATCAGCGGAATTGATA